>CAZVXQ010000039.1:0-7114 GCA_964630815.1 uncultured Candidatus Saccharibacteria bacterium
CCTTGCCACAACATTCATTCTTAGTCTTACATCGACACCCTTTACGACGCCAGAATTAACGATAATTTACTTAATTGGCATCTTGGCTGGTGAAATTCCGGATATAGATCTATTATTTTTTTATTTTAATAAAAAGCACAACAAAACATCCACAAGATCTACACACCGTGATTTCATTACTCATTTACCGATATTTTGGCTTTCATTGGGAACAATGTTATTTCTCTATGGATACAGCTTAAATTCTCAACTAGTAATGACGCTAGCAATAGTACTTGTTGCTGGAACATTTAGTCACTTCATTCTTGACTCAATAGAATATGGTATTCAGTGGTTCAAACCACTATCTCACAGACGAATATGTCTTTTCGAAATAAAAGAAATAGCAAACTTCGAAAAGAAATCAATACATGATCATGTTAAAACAGGTTCAATTCTTTTCTATTGGAATTATGTAAAGACAATCTATGTGAGACAGGTTTCGTTTTATGCCGAGCTTTTGGTGGTAATTATAGCGTTGATTGTTTTCTTTTGGTTATAACGAAATTATTCCGAACAGCGTGTATTTTTATTTTAATAATACTCGCAGACTCGCTATCGAAAAATTGTAAGGCTTTTTGGTCATTCAGTCATCAGCAACCATGACCAAAAATCCAACAATTTTTGATAGCTCAAACAGTTGCTCGCATTATTAAAATAAAAATACACGCTGTTCTTCATCGGAAAAAAATCGTAGACGTTTGCGATTATTATTACCAAAAAAAATATTATGTTGCGCATTTAATTAAAAAACTACAACACTATTTGTAACTATTAGTAAATTGCTTGTATATAGAAAGTCCTATGGTAATATACAACCTAAGGACGACTTGAGCCTACCATCTCAGGATTTCCGTTTTCAATAAAGATAATAAGAAAAAATTCATGCCAAACTTAACGCCAGATATCGAAGCATTTGCTCGAATAAAAGTGCTCGGAGTGGGTGGTTCAGGTCAAAATGCAATCAACCACATGATATCCTCGAAAGTTCGAGGAGTCGATTTTGTTGCAATCAATACTGACTCACAAGATCTTCACCGATCACTTACAAAGAAACGTATCAATATAGGAAAAAATTTAACGCGTGGTTTGGGAACAGGTATGAATCCTGATCTTGGTCGCAGAGCAGCCGAAGAAACAAAAGAAGAAATCCAAGAAGTTGTAAAAGGTGCTGACATGGTTTTTGTAACATGCGGAGTTGGTGGTGGTACAGGTAGTGGTGCAAGCTCGGTTGTTGCGAGGACCGCAAAGGAACTAGGCTGTCTCACTGTTGCAGTTGTCACAAAGCCTTTCTATTTCGAAGGTAGACAAAGATCTCGTATCGCCGAAGCAGCACTCGAAGATCTACGTAAAGAAGTTGACGCAATCATTATTATTCCAAATGACAAACTCCTTTCAGCAATCGGCAAAGAAACAACAGTCAAAAATGCCTTTGGAATGTGTGATGAAATACTCCGTCAAGCCGTCGAAGGAATTTCTGATCTGATTACCACACCAGGTCTCATCAACATAGACTTTGCAGATATCCGTACTGTCATGGAAAATGCCGGTTCTGCTCTTATGGGTATCGGCAAAGCTTCCGGCGAAAATCGCGCCATCGAAGCAGCAAAAGCAGCTATCAATTCCCCACTTCTCGATGTATCGATCACAGGAGCAAAGGGCGTATTGTTCTCTATTGCTGGCGGTGAAGATCTAACAATGTTTGAGATCCAAGACGCGGCAAAAGTCATTACCGAGTCTATCGATCCAGAAGCAAAGATAATCTTCGGTACAGTTCGCGATGACAAGCTAAAGAAAAATGAAATCAAGATTACAGTTATTGCAACCGGCTTTCCGGAAGCAGTTTCAAACAGTAACAAACCAAACGCAACACCAACCATAACTCCTGCCCCAACAGAATCGTCAGTTGCTGGTATTATGAAAAGAGTCCAGGAGAAAGGCAAAATTTTCAATGCTCCATTGGAACCAAAGAAGGAAATTCCTACAAACATCACACCAAAAATTGAAATAAAGAAAGAAGAAGAAAAAGAAGATGACGATGACTGGGGTGCAATTCCAGCCTTTCTAAGGCGGTCGAGATTGAAGTAGTCTAATAAAATCTGATTTTAAAACCCGCGGTCTCAAGCGGGTTTTTTGAATAAAAAAATGCCCCCGCGGTCGCCAGTGTCCTTTGACTCTGTACGATTCACGGGGGGCCATCCTTAGAGGGTTGATACTCACGGGGACGGCTTTTTATCTTCGGTCTCAGGAATCGAACTCCTTAGACCTAGCCACACACCTTTCAACCTGTGCGGGGAATTTGCATGTGCAAACGAATTCAGAATCCCTGCTTACCTGAGTGCTATGATTCTCAAATCACACTTCAGCAAGCAGTTAAGATGCATTACCATTCTTTTTCAAGACCGCCATCGCGCAATATGCACCAAAGTGCGCAACGACGTAGAGGAACCTTGTTACTAAATGAGCAACTAGCGACACGTATCTCCCTCCAGAGATCAGTCGCATTTACCATGACTTGAGGCCACATGCCCTGCCAAAGTCATTAGTTCTCATTTTCGATGCTGTGGTCGCTCCCTTCTTGGGAACTTTCACCACACATCTATCCGATTGGGAGCATATCACATCAACAGGATTTGTCAAGCACTTTTGACATTAATCACACAAAGTACCAATGCTTGTCTCAAATACTGCACATATTAACGTAATTAAAGCCATTATATATGAAAGTTTTTCACTAATAACTAGACAAATCCCAACAACCGAACAAATGCCCCATTTATTAAAACCTGCTATTATTTAGTAATGAACCTTTTGAAAAAAATTGGTAATACCCTTTTACTGTTGATTGTTATCGGATCGTGCATAGCAATTATCTATGTAAACAAAGCCAAAATAGTCCCAGCGTACGAAAACTTGCTAACCATCACCGGCCTTTATGAACCGTGTTCAAAACCCATAATCTACTATATCGACCAAATTGATAGTCGCTTTGGACAAAGTGAGGAAGAATTCAAAAATAACCTAATTATTGCAACCACGATCTGGAATAATGCACTAGGTAAGGAATTATTCCGCTATTCAAAAGAAGAAGCAGATAAAATGTCCAACCTTTCAAGGCGCAAACTTTCAGTCAATCTCATTTATGATCAAAGACAACACACTACAGAACAACTCAAAGTGATTGGTTCAACTATCGACAGCAACAAAGATAGTTACGAAAATGTAAAAGCTAGATATGACAATTTGAAAATTGAATTTAATACAAAAAAACAAGAAATTGAAGTATTGGTAAGTAAATATGAGGTCGCCAAAACAAATTATGAAAAAGAAATAAACTATTGGAAAAACAAGGGTGGTGCACCTGAGCAACAATATTCAAAATTAGAAAAAGAGAGAGCTTCTCTCAATGCTATGATCCAAACAATAAATAGCAAAAATCAAGAATTAAATAAAATAGTAAACGAGCTCAATAACTTAGTTGCAACCCTAAACAGCATGAACAAAGACATAAATAAACAGATAGGTGAATTCAACAAAGTAAGTCTTACTAATGGCCCAGAATTTCAGGAAGGTGAATATGTCTTGGATGAAAATGGTCAGAGAATAAATATTTACGAGTATAAAGATCTTAATAAACTTATTAGAGTCTTGGCTCATGAGTTTGGTCACGCCCTAGATATTGACCATGTCGAAGGACAAAATTCAATTATGAATGCCTACAATTCTAGTGCAAATACCAATTTGACAATAGAAGATATAACCGCTCTCAAAGCAGTCTGTAAGTTAAAATAGTTATGTTATAATTGGACGACTATGGTTTATGATTTAGCTATTATTGGTGGTGGTCCAGCTGGAGCTGCTGCGGGAGTTTATGCCGCACGCAAAAGGCTCAAGACCGTATTTATTACAAAAGATTGGTTAGGACAAAGTTCAGTTTCAGACAAAATCGAAAACTGGATCGGCACAATTGCTATTTCCGGTATAGATTTGGCCAAAAGCTTGGAGAACCACGTCAAAGCATATGCAGACGGTGTCATAGATATCAAAGAGGGCGAATTATGTATAAAAATCCAAAAATCCACTTCCCCAACATCTCCCGCCAATAGTTTTTCAATTCAAACCGAAAAAAACTGGTATGAGGCAAAAACAATTCTCATTGTAACTGGTAGTCATCGTAGAAAATTAGAAATTACCGGTGCTCAAACTTTCGAACACAAAGGTCTTACCTATTGTGCAACTTGTGATGGTCCTATGTATAGCGATCAAGATGTTGTAGTTATAGGTGGTGGTAATGCAGCCTTCGACAGCGCCGCTCAACTCATGGCGTATTGCAAGTCAGTCACCATCCTAAACAGATCCGAAAAATTCCGCGCTGATCCAGGTACGATAGAGACTGTAAGCAAAAACCAAAATGTCAAAGTTATAACTTCCGCTGTCCCAAAAGAAATAAAAGGTGACAAATTTGTCAGTTCCATTATTTATACAGATACAAAAGCCGGAAAAGATATCGAGTTATCAACAACGGGTATTTTCGTCGAGATCGGTTCTTTACCAAATACTGACTTTGTAAAAAACTTGATAAAATTAGACGAACACAATCATATTCCAGTTGATGCAAAAACCCAAAAAACCAAAATAGCTGGTATTTGGTCGGCCGGCGATTGTACAGACGGTCTCTATCACCAAAACAACATTGCTGCCGGTGATGCAGTCAAAGCAATAGAAGATATATATACTTATCTCAAAGCAAGATAAAAGATCCCAGATTTTTGTTATTATACAAACACCAAATATTTGGTTATTTATGCAGAACGACTTCATTCAAATTCTTTAACCACAAAATTATCATTGTGTAGCCTTTGTTCTGCATCTGAACTAATACCCGAAAGCGTCGTTGTTGCATAAACAGTCATATTACCTTCAAAATCATTTAATATTATTAAATTACAACCCAACTCTCTGATATACACTTGTCCATCAATAAAAAAGTTGTTGGCATAAAGATATTTTGAATAATTAAGACAAGCAACTAGATTGAGCCCGGTCTGAATTCTCAATTCTTTACGAAAAACACTGTCAGAAAACACATAAGCTGATGAAAGCACTATAAATGAAAAAGTCAAAACTACTGCAATGACAGTCATAGTAGCAGTAAGAGCGATAAAGCCATGGTGTAAATTATTTTTGATAAAATCATTCTTCATAAATAGTCTGAATTTCTTTTAGCAACTTTGAATCACTATAATAGAAAGAGTAAGTCACATTAATTAATCCAAAAAAGAATAATGAAAATATCGCTGAAAATATAATAACCTCAATTAAACTAAAACCTTTGTAATTCATAATATTATTTTAATGAGAAGCTCAATTCGTAAATAAAAGGAGCTTGCTTTGCTAGGATGTAGATCTTTTCTTGGTCGCAAGTCATCGATTGTGGCACAATAGGTAATGATAATGAAATAGTAGTACTCGCTACAGAGGACCCAAATCCCTCACCATGTTTATCTCTTAATAACCAAAACTCTTTGTTATTTTCTCGAGAAATGAAATAAGTTAGATATTGATCTTGAATAATATCGTAAACACCGCCTTTATAATTTGAACTTGTAAAAGTAGACAATGTAGTTGAAGAAGTAGTTCCAAAACCAAAATATTCATGTTCATCAAGCAGATCAAATCCACCCGATGTCCGACCAAATTTGAGACTGTCTTCAAAGATGGAGATGGCCTTCCCTTCTTGTCTTTGCCAACCATCAGGCGAAAAAATAGAGACAAGTGTAGGATCACCACTAGAAATATCCAGAGTTAAAAGCTGGTTTATATTTGAAGCGGATACATAAGCTAGTGATTTTTCTGTTGTATTTGAGACCTGAATATCGTTGACCTTACTATCTATTTCGTAGCCTGAGACTTTTGATGGATTTTTGCGATCTGTTATATCGATTATATTAAACTCATCACCTGACCATTTTTGAGTGCCAACGAAAAGTTGATTATCAAAAAATGAAATTACGCTACCAAGAGGTGGAGTAGCGGTTGCATAAGGTAGTGGTAATTTATAACGATTCTTTAGTTCCAGAGCATTTTGTCCCAATTGCTCGATTATATGAATCTGACTTACCTGACTTGGTGCTACTGCATAGATATACTTACCAACCAAAACAAAATCAACCAACCCTGGACCTGTATTGATCTCACTTTCTCTATTGGCTTGGTCGTGCTTGATATCAAAAATAATTAAGTCTGGATCCACCGCAATTGCAGAATCAAAACTAACATAAGCTTTGTTATTTCTTACAATAAACGAACTTGGATTCAAATTCGGATCAATAGGTAAATGTATCTTGCGTACTGAGATAACAAGATGTTCAAGCATATCGACATCGTTAAGGAGTCTGTCATCTGAATATCGATCATATGATCCGATAATTCCATTATTAAAATAATTTATTGAACAAAATCCAAAACTACTAACCGGAATATCGATATTGGGGTTAGGATCACTATCAGAATTATGAACAGAAACTTGTCTTTTTGATCTTATGGCAAAAAAGTTATCGATACTAAATATGCCGGATCCGAAATCCATTATATTTATAAAAAAATCATTGCCATAGTTTCGAGAATGAATATTTGTTGTTGTGCTAATAGCCAAAACTTGATTGGGTTTTAGATTCAAATAATCACTTATATTATTTTCGTAGAGAGCAATATTTGCCAATCGCATCTTTGCTTTTTCAAAAAGTTCTTTTGATGTTTGGGTATTATTTGCAATAATTGCTATAAACAAACTACCCAGAAAGAGAGCGATAATCAAATCTATAAGCATCGATCCTTTTTGTGTATTAAATATGTTTATCATTTATTTTTGTAATGTATTGGAAATACTATAAATAGGTATCATAATCGATACTGCAATCGTGCCGACAAATAAACCCATAAAAATCATCATTATTGGTTCAATAAGCACCGTAAATTTTTTGAGAAATTGATCGAGGTCACGATCGAGAATTTGATGTGCTCGAATAATTGACATACCCAAACTGCCCGAATTCTCTCCTGCACTTATAATAGC
>CAZVXQ010000040.1:0-585 GCA_964630815.1 uncultured Candidatus Saccharibacteria bacterium
AAATCTCTCCTGCAGTTATCTGGACAGGGCAAGGATGGAAGACAAATGCAACTGCAGCAAGCCAGAGTATTGCATTTCGAAGTTACGTACTACCTGCTCAGGGCGCAGCAAATCCAACAGGAGCATGGCTTCTCGAATCTTCAATAAACGGTGGTGCGTATGTAACACGGATGAGTGTGGGAACCTCTGATGCTGCAGACCTTATAAAAATTGGAGATGTTGCAGGGGGAACGAATCTTGTAAGCGTTTCTAATACTGGTGTTACCCTCAACGGTTCAGGGGGTGTAAGTCTTAATGCTCCAAACATAATTTTTACTTCAAATGGTTCTGATGAAAGACTTAATTTTAATACTTCTGCTGTTAACTATGGCATCGGTGACCTAAGTGTCGCTGATAATGGATCAGTATTTTATCTTGATGATACAGGCAGTATTGCATACTACGATAAAACTTCACACAATGGATCCTTCGGTATAAACACTTCGACACCAGCTGCAGCACTTGATGTGGTCGGAAATGCTCAAATTACCACACGATCAGCAACAGCGTTTACTGTTGCAAGGCTTGGTACTAACTACGCACTTC
>CAZVXQ010000040.1:595-6533 GCA_964630815.1 uncultured Candidatus Saccharibacteria bacterium
CGCCTCAAGTGCAACTGGACTTAAGATTACTGCCGCTGCTGCTAGTGGAGGGCTCGCACTTGCAACAATTTCTACAGGTACCGATGAATCTCTTACTATTGATGCTAAGGGGGCTGGTACCGTTAGTATTGGCGGAACTTCAACTGGTAACATCTTGCTTGGTGGTGGATCTGGTTCAACAGGTTGTACGCTTACGAACTCAAATGGAAATTTTGCGTGTACTGGAACAGGAACATTTTCTAATCTTTCTGGTACAAATTCTGGAGATGTAACTCTTGGATCTTTTGGCTCATCTCCAAATGGAAATGGGGCGTCGCTTTCTGGACAAGTTTTGACACTTCAGCCGGCTGATGGATCAAATCCAGGCGGAGTATCAACAACAACTCAAACTTTTGCAGGAGCAAAAACATTCAACGGCGGAGTCACTATTGCCGGCGGACAAAATCTAACCATGTCTTCTGGTTCTGGACAGTTTTCTCAAACATATACAGGTACAACCACAAACGCATCTAGTATCACTGCAAATTCTCTAACATCGGGAAGCATACTTAATCTTTCTTCTAATGGAACTGCAGGTATTACTGGTCAAAAGGGACTCAATGTGTCACTTGCTGGAGCTATAACTGGTGCCCAGACAACATACGGCGGGTATTTTTCAAATACACATTCAGGTGCTAGTGCAACAAACTATGGTATTTATGCCGAAGCACAAAATGGAGCTACAAATTACGCAGCTTGGCTTTCTGGTAGTACAAAAATTGATTCAGGAGGGGATACATTTGCTAACTTTAATCTTGATACTTCATCATTTATCATTTCAGCTGGTGATATTACAATAGGCGATCCATCTGTAATACAAAATGGTACAACGATTCATATAGATTCTACTAATTCACAATTCGTCTTTTCAGCCGGAGATCTGTCTGTTGGTAATCTTAGTGGTGGTGGTACTAAATGTCTGCAAACAAATAACCTAGGTGTAATTTCAGCCGCAGCGTCTGCTTGTGGATCTGGAAGTGGTGGTATCACGATTGGTACAACAACAATAACAAGTGGTACAAATGGGCTTATCCTTTATGATAACGCTGGTGTCGTGGGAGAAATGGCAACTACAGGTTCGAATACTACAGTAGCGCTTTCTGCTAATCCTACTTTCTCTGGACTGACTATTGCCGACAACACAAACATAGTTTTAAATACCACGACTGGTACAAAGATCGGTACTGCAACAACACAGAAACTTGGATTCTTCAACGCAACACCAGTAGTCCAACAAACAGGAGATATTTCAACAGCACTTTCAAACCTCGGGCTTGTGACTTCAGGAACGCTTTCTGCTTCAAGCATCTCTTCTGGCGCTGCGCTTACGAAAACAGATGATACCAATGTAACCCTCACACTCGGTGGTTCGCCAAGTACAGCGCTCCTTGCCGCGAGCTCACTCACGCTTGGTTGGACTGGAACACTCTCTGGTGCTCGTGGTGGTACCGGTGTAAACAATGGGGCAAATACAATCACACTCGGAGGAAATATTTCTACCGCAAACTCTTTTACCACAAGTGGAAACTTTGCTCTCACTCTTACCCAGACCGGCACAACAAATGTCACACTCCCAACAACAGGAACACTTGCAACACTTGCCGGATCAGAAGCTTTAACCAATAAGACATACAATGGCCTCACGGTTACTTCTTCGACAGGGACTTTAACTATTACAAATGCTAAGACACTCTCAGTCAGTAACTCACTGACACTTGCAGGGACCGATGGGACTACTATGACTTTCCCGTCTACCTCTGCGACCATTGCTCGTACTGATGCAGGGCAAACATTTACTGGAACACAAACATTTGGTTCTGCTCCAACATTCTCTAGTATCACTGGCTCTACGCAATGTCTCCAGGTTAACTCATCTGGTGTTGTTTCCGGTACCGGATCTGGTTGTGGAGGAAGTGGTGGGCTTACGGTGGGCACAACCGCTATTTCAAGTGGAGGAGTAAATAGAGTATTGTTTGAAAATGGTTCAAATATTCTTTCTGAAAGTGCAAACTTCACCTATGATGGAACAACGCTTGCTGTTGCGACATCTTCTACAACCGCATCAAACAAAGCTTTGAATATCTCTCAAACTGGCGAAACTTCAGGTACTGATTATGCCGGATATTTCTCAAACTCTGGAGCAGCAACTGCAAATGTCGGTCTTTATGCAACAGCCTCTGGTGGTACTGCAAACTACGCAGGTATATTTGATGCTGGAAAAGTACTCTTTGGTTTGACTTCTGAAACAACAACTGATTCAAAAATATATCTTCAGGCTTCAAATAATAATGCAAGTGGCGGGGCGACTGCCGCAGTTGCAGGTATTTTTGAAGATCTTACTTTCAATCCTTCTGGTGGAGGTACACAAGTGGGAAATCGAATGATTATTAGCAATGCGCCAACAACATCTGCCAATACATCAATTGGTCAAATTATCCGTACAACAGACAATACAACACTTGCAAATACTGTTCGAGGTATTGAAATCGTTTCGAGTGTCGGCTCAAATACAAATGGAACAAATACTGGTCTTCGAGCAACAGGTGCAACATTTGGTGTGCAAGGTATTACTACTGGGCTTGCAGGTGGTGTCTCTGCACCAGCTGCGCTTTATGGAGAAACCCAAGGAACAACACAAGGTGATGCACTTCGTCTATATTCGACAACTATTACAAGCTCTCCAGCTATGGCGACATTTTATCAAGACACATCAGTATTCTCTGGAGCAGGACTTCTTATGGACTTTGGTTCAGCAACTAGTGATACGTTTACTGGTAAATTCTTGGACCTAAAAAACGATGATGATACAAAGTTCTATGTGGATGCAAATGGGAAGGTAAGTCTTACCCTTGATGGAACTGCTTCGACTGCAGCAATCTGCGGATCACAAGGCACAGGGACAAGTGGAGATCAGGCAGATATAGTACTACGCGATTGTAGTGGCGCACCTGCAGCTGACTATGCCGAAATGTATCCAGTCGAAGAGGGTATAGAATATGGAGATATTGTAATGACTGGTACCGATATGGTAAATACATACGACATAACAAATGGAAGTATAGACTGGAATAAAATAAAAGGTAAAATTACAAAATTAGTAAAATCAAATGCTTACTATCAGAGTAACGTTGTTGGTATCGCGGTCGATAATCATGGAGATTTCACATCATCTGGATATAACTTGAAAGAAAGCGACAATCCTATGCCAGTTGCTCTTAATGGTCGTGTGCCAGTAAAAATATCAGAGAGTTCTCCTGATATAATGCCAGGTGATTATCTTACTACATCTATAGATCCTGGGAAAGCAACAAAGGCAACAAAAGCAGGAACGGTTATAGGTAAATCCCTTGGTGTCTGGACTCGTGCATCAGGTGATAAAACTGTCATGGTTTATGTCGAACAAGGATTTTATAATGGCCAAGGGGTTAGTCAGTTTGCAGGGATTGATCCAGTATCATCTGATTCTTCAAAGTTTGCTTTGAAGAAATTCATGCAGAGTAATAATAATTTATATTTGAATTCTGAATTATTAGCAGATAGAGTATCTGCTGGGCTCGAAGTCATAACACCAAAACTAATTACTGATAATGTATCGACTAATATTATAAATAGTAGTACAGGGGAGAATATAGGACTCGTCATATCCGGAAGTGGCAAGTTCGTAATAGGAGCAAGCAAGACAACTAATACAGATGGTACTTCAACTGTCTCGAACCCTGTTATTACATTCGACAATCTCGGCAATGCAGTATTTGCAGGTAAGATAACTGCAAAAGAAATACAAGTAGGTGACCTCTCTGGAATACAAGACATCACAAATCAGATAAACCAACTTGCGCAAGGCCAGCAGGCATTCAACCTAACTGCACAAGCCATGAATGCGCTTTCTATGGCTCTAACTGTCGCGCAATCTGATATAGAAAACATGAAAGTAAACATAAGTAATATAAATCAAAAAGTAGATGGGCTAACGATACTTGGAAGTGAGCTTGATAACCGACTAAAATCTATAGAGGCAATATTCACATCAAATACATTTCATAATATTGTGTCTCTATCTACTACAGCACTTGCAGTTGGTGGCGATGCACAATTTAATGGAAATTCAATATTTGACGGTGGTGTAGTATTTGGAAAAGAGACCGAATTCTCTGTTCCTCCACTATTTAATAAAAATAGTGCAGGATATGCGATGGTAAAAGAGGGTGACAGGCGAGTCCGAGTAGCTTTTGATCAGGCATATATAGCGACTCCAGTAGTAAACACGTCTATAACTTTCGAAGCCAATGACAATATAGACGATTCTACCGCAGGTCAGATATTTGCAAGTGATATAAGATTCATAATAGTCGCCAAAGATCAAACAGGATTCACAATACTTCTAAACAAAAATGCACCTCGTGATGTAAGGTTCTCTTGGAATGCGCTTGCCGTAAAAGACCCACAGATATTTGAGAGTGTGTTTGAAGGTCTAACAATAGAACAACCACAGACAGTTACAGATAATAATACAAATAATACGGATACAACTCCAACAGGAGATAATAATGGAGAGACAGACCAAAATAATACATCAGAAAATCCAAATACTGGAACAACAGATAGTGGTTCAAACCCAACAGGTAACAGCACTACTCCGGAGAACAATACAACTCCATCTGACGGAACTGCAACTAGTGGTAATACTACCCAAGTATAGTAGAATATTATGAATAATAATCTAGAAAAATTAAATAAAAAGATTAGAAAACAGAGGATATTTATATTTTTAACCCTTGTTTCTTTACCGGTCGTATTCTTTTTTTCTAAAGGGTTATATGAAAAAAATATTATTAATAATTCTAAATACACATTACTCGATCCATTAAGAGAATTTGTATCTGCAGATAGTTATCTTATAAATATACAAAATCTTAGGGAATATTTATTTACATTACAAGATAAATATCCTGATTCACTGTCTGTGTATTATGAAAATATAAATTCTGGCTCGAATATTTCCATTAATAAAGATCTGCATCTTTTTCCTGCTTCTCTTTCGAAGTTAGTGCAAGCTATATTGGTGACCTATAAAGTAGAAAAGGGTAATCTTTCATGGGATAAAAAAATTGAAGTCTTAAAAGACGATCTTTCCTCTGGTTCTGGCTCTCTATATAAAAATGGGGTAATGGAATATTCTGTCGAAGAGCTACTAAGAGAACTTTTGGTAAATTCTGACAACACTGCACAGAATGTTTTCCGTAGATATTTAGATGTTTCTGATTATTTAAAATTTCAAGATGAAACTGGGTTGCAAGATCTTTATAATGAAAAAGGTTTAATATCTGCCAAAGAATATACAAGATTGCTAAGAGTATTATATACTTCAAGTTTTCTAAAGCCTGAAAATTCTCAAAAGATTTTAGATTATATGTCAGAAGCAACATTTAAAGATTATCTATCGCAAGGAATACCGAATAATGTTAAGTTTGACCATAAGTATGGAGAAAATACAGAGTATAAAATTTTTGCAGATTCTGGTATCGTTTATATTCCTGGACGACCTTATATGTTAACAGTTATCATAAAAGGTAAAGATTCAACAGAAGAAACTAGAGATTGGGCAAAGAGTCTAATGAAAGAAATATCAGAACACGCTTACAATACTAGCAAGTAAGAGAAATAACTAACAGACTTTTATTTTTCTTATTTTGTTTTTATCTAATTTAGATAGTTTTATTATGAGCATGCCATGGGTAAAATCTGATTCAACTTTCTCTATCTCAATCAAAGAAGGGAGAGGTATGACTTTTCTAAACTTGCCCCAAAAAAGTTCTTCTATAGAATAATCTCTCTCGGGATCTTTTTTATTGTTTATTCTTTCTCCAGATATTTCAACAGACTCGGAACATACTAGCAC
>CAZVXQ010000041.1:0-5232 GCA_964630815.1 uncultured Candidatus Saccharibacteria bacterium
GTCCATGACAGATCAATTTGTTGATGCGAAACCGCAGTTGCCACCAAGTTTGAAGGTATTGAAGGTGGTAACATTGTAAGACCAGTCGTAGTAAGTGTTGTTGTAAAAGTAGTCTCTGCGCCCAAAGCAGTTAGTGGACTTACTAATGTAGAAAAGACAAATACAAAATACAAAACAGAAAGAATAACATTCTTTGTTTGGCTTATTTTATTATTTATAAAAAAATTATTTTGCATTTTATTATTACAAAGAAATCACAGTAACGGTCGTAGTTGCGGTATACACACCATCTTGTTGAACATGACTACTGCCAGATGCTGCTCGGAATTTCAAAGTAGTAACCGTGCCCAATGGCATATTGCTTGAATTTCTAATAGCAACTGTTCTATCTGAAGTCGACAAACCATCCCAACATGCATTTACATCATCATCACTTCCAACTCCGCAACTAGCACCAGAATTCTTGTATCTTGGAGCAATATCACTACCCTCTGGTGTAAATGCGAAAGATGAATTTGTTGAAACATTTGCAAATGTATAATCGGGATTTGCTCCGGCTGGTACATAATCGGCGAAACTATCATAAGATGTAATAAGTGCTGGCGAACTATCTGCTTTTATTTTTGTTTCGTAACCTGCCGGATTGTCAGTCGAAACTGTAAGAGAAGTTTGTCCATTTGAAGTACCACCAGTTAGACCAGGAATTGAAGGTGACATTGTAACATTTGAAGCTGGAGTCACATAAAGATTTGAAGTACTATACTGCTGATAACCAGCTTGCATAGTGAAGTTTGTACTAGAAGAAACACCCGTACCGACTTCACCAGCAGTATCCTCGATGGTATATGAACCAGACAATGATCTACCGCCACCAAAATTGATACTATCTATCTCGACTTTGTAATTTGAACTAGACATGGTAGCAGCTATCGAAAGTTGAAAAGCGAATACAAATAGCAAAACTGTTACAAGTGAGATCATCACTACTCGATTATTGATTATATTGTTATTTGAAAATATTTTTTTCATCTTATTTATCGGATAGTTCTTCGAAACAATCTTCTATACAATGCGACGACTATTACAATCACAACAAAAACTATCAAGAACAACTTCCATGGTATTGCCCAAAAGCTATAACTTATCTCATCTTTTAAATCTCCGTAACCGCGCATGATCGATGCGGTTGCAGTATATTTGCCAAATAAAAATTTTGGCGCCCATGATACTTCACGGAATCGAAGTGATTTTGGCATTGCATACCAAGGTTCAACATCTATATTTCCAACAGTTGAACCAAGCATGTTCTTTATAACAATTATGCCTTTTGGATTGAGATGAATATTTCCATTATTCTTATAGAACAAATTGAAGATTAAATTATCTGTACCAGAAACGATCTTTTTGTTTTGAGCCAATGAAAAATCAACTAATTTTCCATCTTCTTGAACCTCGCCTTTTATTTTTATGAAAATAAGAACGGCAATTCTAGTGAATATTGGATTGGTAGAGACGACACCACTAACCGAACTATTGTCACCAGCTTTGCTCAGGGTACTTACTATGACACTTCCATAAAGACCGCCTGGCTCGGCATTCTTTGGAATAGAAACTGAAACTGGAATTCTTACTCTCGAGCCATGATCGATATCCAACGATGTCGAACTTACCTTTATAAAATCTTGAAGAGAATAAGGGCCACGCTCACTACCCAAAAGGATAACGGTCTGACTAGGATCATCCGAACCAGTAAAATCTTCCGAAGAAAGTTGGAATGTTTTAATCGTGCCAAGTCGATTTGAAACCAAAAGATCGAATGTGCCGGATTGACCAGGAGATAATTCCATTTCAATTTTGCCTGGACCAACAACAAAATCATTGAATACTTTGTTATCAGGCAAATTTTCTACGATGACCTGAGCCTGTACACCAACTATATATATAGAATGAATGAAACTTAGAACAAAAATCAAAACAAAAAGACTTGAAAGGTTTTTTATTGCTTGAAATATTATTTTTGAAAATGTTGAATTTTTCATATTAGTTTGCTGTTGCAGTTAGAGTGGTCGTTGCTACATATGTATCATTTGGAATACCTGGATTCGGATTGGCATTTATCACCACCAAAAATTTCAAAGTCGTTGTTGCACCGGATAATGGGGTGACACTGGCTCGATTTATAACTGTATAAGGTGTTGTACTTGCCGAAATCCAACATCGATCGGCAGTATCAGAACCTGCAATAACTCCACAAATTGAAGAATTGTCTTTGAATGCTGTAGCCAAATCAGAAGTAGTTGAAGCCTCAACTGTATATCCATAATATGCAGTATTAGCCGGAGTTGAAAAAGTGAAATCTGGAGTTCCAGGAACAGAGGTGACATAAGCCGGTATATAAAGAGTAGTACTTGCATTACCAATCATACCCAGAGATGAACTTGCATTTACTGTCATAGAATAACCAAGATGATCATTTGTAATTACTACAACTTGAGTCTGACCGCTTGCTTGTCCACCCACAGAAACATCGATCGAGGGACTAAGAACGATATTTGTTGCAGGTGTTTGAAATGCAATTTCTGTAGTCACTGTCTGCGAAATAGTATTTGTACTTCCAAAACTGATTGCTGGCTCAAATACGACAAAAGCAAATATTATTACCAACATAATTGAACTGCTATTTATTATTATATTTGCAATTTCTTTTTTCATAATATTTATTTTGTCTCACTACCTTGAGCATCCTTAACAGGTACCATTACGTATATAAAGTCTTTGCCATTTGTATCTTTGAATACGGGAGTAATAACACCTGCTGTACCACTACTATCAGAACTTATGTTTACATCATCGGAGAATGAGGCGCGGATTTTCTGTTTCATTGCATCATCGGCCACCTCTGAACCAGCACTTGGAGTCAAAACTATGCCATTTGGTGTTACTTCACTTACTACAACATCACCGAACTCCTTTGGAACATTAACCGCCAATTGTGATGGGCTTGTGAAGAACGCTACAACACTCTTGTAGCCTGACTTGATACCAGAGTATGCTTTTGCAAATGCATCCGATACATTTGCACCAGATGCCTGTATCGATCCTGCAAACTGAACAGCTGTGGAACTATTGCCAACTTTGTCTGCAAGAATATATGTACCTGTACCCAAACCAAACAGAATGACAAAGGCAAAGACTGGAGCAATAATTCTTTTTAGAATTATCTCTCTAGTTAGTTCAGGATAGCTGATGACATTTTTGAAACCATAAGACTTACTAGGTTTTGCATCAGGCGAGACTTTTTGGGAAACAGCCAACTTTGAAATTGGATTGATCTTTGTTTTTTGTGAAGTCGTCGATGAAGCAATCTTGGAAGATGGTACAGATGTGATTGATGGTGTCGATGATGCACTTGAAGATGTTACAGGTGATACGATCGAAACATTTTGTCTGTTGTTTGTATCATCTATCTTATTAATCAAAATTTTCTGAGATGCTTCTGAAACTACAATCGGAGACTTGATATCATCTTTATGGGCGGATGACTTTGATTTTAGTACAGGTAGTAGTGGTCGATCATCACTACTATATATAAATGGAGATTTGATTGGAGCTTCTACTGTCCAAGGTGCAGGAGTAAATGCTGAGGTCTGTGCAACAACTGGTATAACTACTTTTGGTAATGAAACTGGAGATGTAGAAGATGCTTCAATAGAAACTTGCTCGATACTTGATGTAGTAACTTTCGCTGTAACCGATGTAGAGTCATTTGAAACATTTACTGTTGAGTTGTCATCCGAAGACTGAACTGATGTTTTGATCGACTTGCCTCTCAAATTTTCGATCCTACTGCGACTTGCTTCCTCTCTACTGATAGCCGCCTTATGAAGATGAATAGACTCTTCGGTCACAAACCACGAACGACCGATCATTCGGCAGTCCAATTTGCCTGCTCGACAGAGCTGGCCAACATAGTCAGACGCATAATCGGAAATCTCCGAAGCTCGTCTAGCCGAGATGTATTTTTTACCTTCAAAAATAAAGCTATCTTTCATATTAGTTCTCTACTATTATAACTTACTTCTAAAAACTAAAAATAATAAAATCTGTGGACAACATCACCGTCAGGAATCACGGATTAAAATCAAAAAGGTAGTAAACATAGAATAAATAAATAATTTGCAAATAATCTTATATAAGACTCAAAACTGCGTTTTAATGATATTTAACCTAAAACAGAAAAAGGTCGATTAAAAAAAGCAAAAAAAGCGATAGTTCATACCTATAATGTCTGCCACGAAGTACAAATTTAAGTGTCTGATTGCCGGATCCAAATAAAATGATCTCACCAATATAATAGTAGACACAATTGAATGATCCGAGATGTGGGCAAATACATGGCTCAAATAAAAATGAACATAAATAAATGCAGAAGAATACGTAAATTCAAAACTATACGCATAAACTCCTCATAACGTAGATATACATTTATATAGACAGTAATATACTAATAAACACAATATAATTATTGGCCGTAAATTGGAGACGATGCTGATTTGTTATTTTGTATAAACAAAAGTCCTGACACAATATCGAATGGTAGATCATAAATACAAATATGCTTTAACTAACAATTGAGAATATGTACGAAATCGTAGCCTATATTAGATATATTGTATGGCCCTATATAAACCTTAATACGTTTTCCACAGTCTTCCTATATTTTGCTTTGCATATTTATCAAGATCTTTATATACTTAGCATACATTATCAATGTTTATCAATGTACTAAAATGAACATATTTCAGACAAAACTCATTACTATTAGGAAGGCTGCGGAGATACTAGGTGTTACACCTCTTACTCTCCGCAACTGGGACAATAGCGGCAAATTTCCTGCTTCGAGACACCCGATCAATAATTACAGAGTCTATAAGGTATCCGATATCGAAAAGCTACTCATGGAGATTGAGACTAGCCGTGGAATGAAACCAACAAAAAATCAGGTTAGAAAACTGCTAGTTCAACATTTGTCTGACTAGCCTATTATCTGCTAATCTATATCACATGACTGATGCAAATTATATAGTTACAATCGGACTGGAAATTCACGCAGAGCTCAAGACAAAATCAAAAATGTTTTGCTCATGCAAAAATAATCCTGATGAAGAGATAGCAAATAAAAATATCTGCCCTATTTGCCTCGCTCATCCAGGAACACTTCCTGTTCTCAAT
>CAZVXQ010000041.1:5242-6437 GCA_964630815.1 uncultured Candidatus Saccharibacteria bacterium
ATGTTATACGTATGGGAGTAGCTGTCGATGGCAAAATAGCCGACTTCACGGAGTGGGATAGAAAAAATTATTTTTATCCTGACATTCCAAAAGGTTATCAAATATCTCAATTCAAATTTCCTTTAGTGGAAGGAGGAAATTTAGCAGGAGTCGAGATCGAAAGAATTCACTTAGAAGAAGACACTGCGCAGTCGACCCATGACACTCATGAAAAAAGTCTGGTGAACTTCAATCGCAGTGGAGTGCCACTCATGGAGCTCGTAACAAAACCAGTTATTCATGATGCGGAGACAGCAGTCAGATTTGCAAAAGAATTACAACTTCTGCTTCGATACCTCGGAGCAGGAAATGCCAACCTCGAGAAGGGCGAGATGCGAGTCGAAGCAAATATTTCGATAGCTTCCCCAGAAGATACTGCCAACAAAAAATTCGGCACAAAAACTGAAGTCAAAAATCTAAACTCTTTTCGTGCTGTAGAAAAAGCTATCGAGTATGAGATCGACAGACAAAGTTCCCTACTTCGAAACGGCGAAACAGTAAAACAAGAGACTCGTGGTTGGGATGATGTGAAGCAAGAAACTTACTCCCAAAGAAGCAAAGAGAGCTCTCATGACTATCGTTACTTCCCTGACCCAGATATACCAAAACTAAAAATTTCAGAGATAAAGGAATTTTCAAATAAAGCAATAAAAGATAGTTTGCCAGAACTACCCTGGTCAAAAAGATCTAGACTGATTTCAAAATACAATCTTACAGAAAAGGAAGTGGCAGTATTTGTTGATTCTATAATTATAGGCAAGTACTTTGAATCTGTTATCGAAAATTTTAAAGAGGATTCAAAAAAAGTTAAGCTTGCAGTCAATTATATATTGACTGATTACTCAGGATTACTAAAAAAACACGCCATTAGTGTAGATAACATTGTTGACGATAATAGGGAAAATCAATCTCCAGAATCAACTCTAGGACCAATTCCAGCAAAACTATTTGCAGAAATAATTGACCTTATATCGGTTCAAACTATCTCCTCAAGAGGTGCAAAAGACCTTATTACCCTATTGGTCGAAGGTGGTGCTTCAACTACAAATTCCGCAAAAGAACTTGCTCAGGAACATAATCTGATCCAAAAGAGCGACACAAGCACACTGGAGCCGATCATCAAGAACATCATAAGTAGCAACCAAAAGGTTGTAGA
>CAZVXQ010000042.1:0-6257 GCA_964630815.1 uncultured Candidatus Saccharibacteria bacterium
ACCAATTTCTATACCACGAACTTTGGCTCTGTTTGCGTCATTAATAATTTTACCCACAAGTAATGCGTTAGCGTCTTGTCTCAATTCATCCCGTATCTCAATCGTTGGTACTATTGTATTTGGAATCTCAACCAAACGAGGATCGATGGTGCGTAGGATAATATATGAAGTAAGTACTAGGACAAGTCCATATATAGCATGAGTAACTTTTTCCAGCCCCATCTTTTTGCCAGAGAATGATGCTGTAAACATATACTCAATTCCTCCCCAAACAATCATTACTACAGCTACGACAGCAGAAAGACCAATAAGAAGATTGATAGTGTATTGAACATAGGTTTTGAAGTTTACCGTTTTTTGGACGGCACCGTTACCACCGGTTGTACAGGTTATTCCTCCACCCTCGATACATGGTAGTGGTGCGAGTACCGTATAGTCTCCTGATGCTGACGGTACAATATCTGCATTTACAACGTGCGGTCTGTCAGTTGAAACTAATCCCAAACCTACGATCATTGTCAGAATTAGTGTTTTTATAATTTTAGCGCTTTTATTATTCATTTAATTGTTATCAATTATACTAGAATTATTGGAACTAAATTGGGTAGAAAAACTGGCGCTTGCTGTTTGCAAAATCTCTTTCTTGTTTTTAATTGTCAATTCAATATTTGAAGAACCTTGAGAATTTTCTGGTGCTCTCAAGATTACGGACTCATTTGTTGCAAGTTCTGGTCTTTCGTAGCCATTTATCATCCAGGTTAATATTAAATTACCCAATTCGTTTATTGGTTTGTTGAATCCATAGGGAGTCATCAAAATACCAGTTTCTTTTTCTGAACCAATATAGATATTTTCACTAACTGCCCTATTCCACATCGGTCCATACAATGGATCGTCTATATAAAAAGATAATGTTGGTGAGTTGTATTCTACTATTGTTGTAGCTGAAGCTCTCTTCATTCCGTCTCTAGTGGATACTGTTACTGTTATAACCGCTTCTCGAGGAACTATTTCACCAAGATGAGTATATACTTGTTTTCCGTAGCCTGATTGATCTTCGACTACTCGACTATTTTTTTTCCATTGATATACAAGATTTTTTGGATCATATTCAACACCTTTTGAATCGGCTAAATGAGGATAAGCAATAATATTTACGTTATTTTGGTATGAAGTTGGAGTTTTGCCTCGAAAAAATGTCGGTGTGTATCCATTATTTTCTAAAATAAGATCGACTGACCCGGAACCGATAGTAACAGAATTACTAAAGGTTATACCATTACTTGATACGGCTGTTACCGAAACTTTTTTTTCTTTGCCCAAAATTGGGGCTTTGATTTCTAAGGTGACAAGCCCAATACCCTTTTGTATTACCTTACCATCAACGGTCCAAGTGATCGTTGCGGAATTAATGTCGATGCTGTAACTTTTTGCGGTAACTGTGAGTCTTTGTTCTGGTATTGGATTGTCTGTTGAGATAGAGAGATCTAGACCACTTGCTCCGACAGGAACACCCTGAGCGTGAACAAAATTGATACCAATAAGAGAGATTGCTATAAAAATCTTGAATAAGAATGAACGCATGTCATTATTTTAGCACGAAACATATGTTCAAAAAATTATTTTAATCCACCGTTTGGAGGTCGAATACCATTTATATTTAGCTTTGGTGGTATTGCTGGGGTGCTGGATTGTGGTTTTCTTATACCATTTTCATATAAAGGTTTACGAACATTGTTTTCAACTAGTGCAGAGATTTCATTATTAGAATCAGCGCCAGCTTCTTCGGCTTTAACTGTTTTGTTTATATACCAAACATCAACTACCCACGCAGGTGCAATACCACCGGTAATTGCTTCCAATCCTGCTACGCCAAGCAAAGATAATAATCTTGAAGGGTGTTTGATCATCGATACGCCACGTATTTGGAAATATCCTAGAAATGTAACACCAATAATTGGGTCGGCAACCTCATTTATAGCAATACCAACACCGGTAAAGCTTATAACAAATTGGATTATATCTATTATTCCAGCAATAAAATAAATCAATAGCCACTCTCCTTTATTGATTCTAGACTTCATGTTGTCTATTATACCTTACTGTCCGGCGGCTTCTAATTCTTTCTTTGCCTGCGCAATTTGCATAACTTGAGCTGGATTTGTGGTTATTATCTGATCCTCTGTATATGAGGCTACTATCTTGATTGCCACATGTTTGAGTCCTACGAAGAACATCCCCTCACCCACATCTGATTCTAGTAGTAAATATTTTTCTTCATCAGTAAGGTTGAATGTTTGTTGAATATGATCGATAACAGTTGGAGATTGTTTGAGTAATATCTGAATAGAAGAGTTCGTCAAAATTGGCAAACCATAAGGAGATTTTAAGAAATCATCAACATCTTGTGTTATTGTTGCAAGTCCCAAGAAATATTTGCGACCTCTCTTTGCAAGACCAAAGAGGAATGAGGCGGTGTCTTCTGATTTCATCATCCACCAAGCTTCATCGATGACCAAGAGTCTTTTTTTGAGGTTTTTGCGAACAGCATTCCATATATAGTGTGTGACTATATACATAGCTACCGGTTTTAGTTCATCTTCCATGTCGCGTAATGAGAAAACAACGAAACGTTTGTTTATATCTACATTTGATGGGCGATTAATAAATCCTGCCCAGGTGCCTTTTGTATATTTTGTAAGTCTCTGAACAAGTGAATCGGCACCTTCCATGCCAGCTAGTACCAATTCAAAATCGGACAGTAGTGGCGGTTCGATATTTCTAAAATCAGATTCAGGAGTGATATCCTTTAGAGCATAAGTTTCAGTTATTGCCCTATCGATGATGGCATCTTCTTCTTGAGATAAACCACCAAGCATTATTCTAAATAGACCAACAAGATTAATGATATTTGAACGCAAAACATCGCTCGCAGACTCGTCTTCTCGTGGTATTGGCAAGTCGAAAGGATTTATATGGTGTTCTGAATTGAGAGAAATATTGAAATACTTACCACCAGTAGCTTGAGCCATATACTCATATTCTTTTTCTGGATCGATAACAATAACATCCGCATCAAACATCAAGGTTCGAAGTATTTCAAGCTTCGTGCAGTATGATTTACCAGAACCAGCCACTGCAAAAGTTACTGAATTGTAATTTTCAAGTGAAAATCTATCAAAAAGAACCAAAGATGAGTTGTGTCTATTTATTCCATAAAGAATACCTTTGTCAGAAGTAAGATCAAAAGAAATGAATGGAAATAGGGATGATAATGGTGATGAGTTGAGTTTGGAATGAACAGCCAAAAGATCGTCTCCAATAGGCAACACACTCTTGAAGCCTTGCTCTTGTTGGAATAGGGCCGGTTTTACATATACGAGCTTTGATTCGAGAATAGATTTGATCTCTGATTCTAGTTTGTCTAGTTCATTTTCATTGTCTGCAAAGATGGTGATATAAACACCAACATCAAATAGGTGCTCTTGTGCTTGCATGAGCTGGTCACGGAGAGATTCGAGATCTTGATAGGCTGTGTCGAGTGATGGTTCTCGAACGAGACCTTTTTCTTCCCTTCTAGCTATCTGACCTTGAACTTCCGCTACTTTCTTTTGGAAATGACGTAGTATCTTGGCAGTATCTACTGGGTGAATGAATATTGATACGTTGAAAACCTTGTCTAAGTTGATGATTGGTGCAAACCAACCTTCATCTACAAAGCGTGGATATGAGATCACAAAAAGAGTTCGGCCAACTTTTTCTCCCAAGTTGAGATCTTTTGGGCTAACTTTCAAAGCCGAAGGTGCGATAACGTCGCGAAGTTCCAAAACTCCAGCCTGATATATCTCCTCGGGTAGGACCGATATATTGGGTTCTTCTTTTTTACCTAAAAATTTTGAAAATAATGACATGCTATGTAATTTGAATTGGCTTCTCTGTTTCTCCTGGATTGAAGAGTTTGTAATACAATTCTACCACTTCTTCTGTTCCAAGTTCTGCTGTTCTTATCCCACAACGAACCAAACCTTGCTCTATAACGGCGACTCTTTGTTCTAGTTGGCTTTTTGATTCCCTGAACTGTTCATCTGCTGTTTCTTGTTTTGATTTGCCTTTATTTTTTCCTGGTAGCATTCTAGAAATTGGATTGTTGGAAATATTGACTGGTATAGGATCATAAGGAACGACCACGAAGAAACTTTTTGACATAATATTGGTGTTTTCAACAAAGGTTTTGACGAATTCTATGTATTCACGAACCTGAATCTTCATTAATTCGCCAACCTGATCCTTGTAACGATCCTCTAGAAGAGCCACATATGGTCGTATATCAAGTTTTTTTGATTGGATAAAAATCTGAATAGAAAAATCAAGAGAATTTAAGAAATTTTGGAATTGTAACAATATGGATGCTTGCTCATCTTGTGATTTCAAAGCAAAGTTCAATGACGAAGCCAAGACAACACTTCTCATCCCACCATTTTTGAGGATGATAATACCATCTCTAATTTCTTGAATTGGTACAAATTCTTGAGTTGTTTTTGATGCTGTAGTCATTATTTTTGGTTTTGATTTGAATACATGCTTTCTTTGATATCGAGAGACCAAGTTAGATCTTTGAGTTTGCTATCGGAAATTTTGGGTACCATAATAGAAGCAAAATTATTTGTATCCTCTACTTGCTTGTGCTTGGAGATTTTTTCTTCTTTTTTCCAAATATAGAGCTTGCTACCTATATAATAATGAAAGGCAGCCTCGACGATCTCAATAAAGGGCTTATTGTTTATTTTGAAGAAAGCCAATGTGGCCGATACACCCATAATGATAGCCATTGGGATGAATGCAAGGATAAAACTGTCGAGAAATACATATATCATGAAAGATAATCCTCCCCCGCCGACCATGTATATGAACTGCTTCAGGGTCAGTGGTCCAAAGATCTTATCTTCTACTTCTATGAATTGAGGAACTTGAAATCGCATTTGACTCTATTATAACTCAAAGAGACCGTCTGTGTCTCGTTTTGGGTGTTTATTGTATTGCTTCGCGGTATGGATCAAAACCTTTTGGTCTATTTATTGGTGGTGGAACAATTGTCTTGGGTTTGATTTCTGCTGGTACTACAGAAGATTTTATTTCTTTTGGAAGAACAAAATCATTCATAGGTATATTTTCTCTAACTTTGTCATTATCTTCCGATATTTTAAGGTTTTCTATTGTTAGACTCTCAATATTCGCTGTCGGAGTGTTGGGAATTGGCGAAGCCCACTTAGTTGTTGGATTGAATTCTGATACTTTTGAGCGAATATCTCTTCTAATGTCTTCATTTGTTGGAGTCGGAGTATTTATTGATGTTGTGTTTTCTTTTGGAATGTCTTTTGTTGCAATTACTGGTTGGTTAATAGCATTATTTGTATCGAATGCACTTACAAATTTATTAGCAACAGTCTTCTCTTCTATTGTTGGAACAGTGTCAGCATTCGTATCTTGTATAGGAAACTCTTTCGCATCCTTTGTCTCAACTATTGTTTCGGTTTTGTCGGTGTTAGGTTTAATGAGGTTAACAACTGGAGTAGCTTGTTCAATTGGCAGATTGACCGGAGCATCGGCGGTTTTTTTGTTTTCTGCTATATTTGTAATCTTTTCTGTACTAAACGTATTTTGTTCTGGTATGTCCTGATTAACATTTGCAACTTCGGTAACTACCACCTTTGGATGAGCCATTAATTCATCAATTAATGCAGTATTTTCTTTTTCAATATCATTTTTAATTTTCTCCACTTCATTGTCCTTGTCGCTAGTATCTTTTTTTACAAATTCTCTAACTTTTGGTTGGTATGCTTGGGAAGCTGATATTTTTGAATGCTTATTTCTCGCTTCTTTTTCAAAATGAATTTCTGAAGCACTCTTCTGGAAAACTTGGTTTTCGTTAGTTTTATTTTCTTTTTCTATACTTTGTTTGATTTCATCTTCTGCCCTTTTTGTTATTTCGCTGTCTACTTCGATATTGCTAAAATTATAGAAGCTTTTTGGATCAAATGTTGGCGCTGGTTCACTCTTTTGTTCATAAACTGGTTTTGGTGTTGGTTGTACCGAGTATTCTCTTATTGGTTGTTCTGTGCTCACGTTGGAGGTTTTAGAAACAATGGTGCTGTTATCAACTTTTGGTGGCTCCACTTCCTTTGTTTCTTCCGGTTGTATTTCTTCTGGTGTATTTGTTGGTGCAGGAGTAAACATGGCCATATCAGCAACTTTTGGTG
>CAZVXQ010000043.1:0-6198 GCA_964630815.1 uncultured Candidatus Saccharibacteria bacterium
GTACTATATTTCATAAAGAAATAAAGTTACACCTTAAACTCAATTCACCCTTCGCTCGCCTGGTGGGCTCGCTCAGGATGATTGAGTTTAAAATTTAAATTGTTTGCACAATTTAAATTTTAAACTCAATCACATCCCCATCTTTGACCACATACTCCTTGCCCTCGGTTCGAAGCAAACCTTTCTCACGAGCTTGTCCGTATGAACCAGACTCCAATAGTTTGTCCCACTCAATAACCTCGGCACGAATAAATTTGTCTTTGAAATCTGTGTGAATAGCAGTACCAGCCTCTGGAGCAGTCCAACCTTTTTTGATTGTCCATGCCCTACTCTCATCTTCACCAGTGGTAAAATATGTAATCAAACCCAAAAGTTCGTAGCCATGTTTAATCAAGTTATCGATACCATCACTAGTAGAACCAAGTCCTGCTCGCATTTCTTTTTTCTCTACATCCTCAAAATCTTTTAATTCATGTTCGATACCGGCATCAACAACCACATAATTTACCGAGGTACGACCATTACTTTCTTTATTCAAAAATTCTATCAATTTATTCCACCTTTCATCTTTTAATTCATCCAAATTTTTCGCTCCTGACTTTTTATTCAAAACATAAAGAATTGGTTTTGAAGTAATGAGACACAATTGTTTCATATATGGTGCTTCAAATTCATCAGGAGCAATAGTTGAGGCTAATTTACCAGATTCAAGAGCAGGTACAATACGATCAATTAGACCCATCTCTAGGACAGCCTCTTTTTTGCCTGCTTTTACTTCTTTAGCCAAATTACTCTTTCTTTTTGTAACTGTCTGAACATCTGCCATGATCAATTCTAGATTGATAACTTCAATATCTTTAATTGGATCAATCTTACCATCAACATGGATAACATTTTCATCTTCAAAAATTCTTACCACTTGTGCAATAGCATCAGTTTCGCGGATATGAGAAAGAAACTGATTTCCCAAACCCTCACCCTCTGAAGCACCTTTTACCAAACCAGCAATATCGACAAATTCTATAGCGGCAGGTACGGTCTTCTTTGATTTTGAAAATTCACTCAACTTCCACAACCTTTCATCCGGCACAGCCACAACTCCAACAGAAGGATCGATAGTACAAAAAGGATAATTTTCTGCAGGCACACTTTTTTTTGTTAAAGCATTAAAAAGCGTGGATTTCCCTACATTTGGCAGACCGACTATTCCGATTGATAGAGACATATTTAGAGCATAACACAAAGCGGTGCTACTTGTCATAATAGCACCGCTGAAACCCTACCAGATCCACTACCGTCGAGAGGATCGAACCGGACCAACATCTCGAGGGTCATGGAGAAAGACCTGCCCCGAACCGAGACCGGTCGGCATCGCCCTCAGATTTGGCAGATTATCCGGCGTCGTAGTGGCAGATTGACCATTCTTCCTCCCACCACGTCCTCCGAATTTGCCATGGGTGACATCACGAACCCACGGAGGAACATTCTCGGAACGATTACGTCGATCGTGCCGGTGCCGTTGAAACTTCGACGGAATGATTTTGTATCCGTTCGCCATAACACCTCCATTGTGAAAGTTGAAACAGAGTTTACCAACCACATCCTTAATCCGTACAAAATAATGCCACAATCAGCGAGTTTGTGCAAATATATTTTCTCTTGTCATATCAGATTGAATACATTTGACTTTAAATTAATAAATGTTTAGATGTATTCAGAACCTAGAACATCACAATGTCTACTCAAAAGTATTTCTACGATCTGCTCAATGAGACCAGAAATGGTTTGGCACACCTCAAAAGAACAGAATTCAGAAGACGATACAAATATGAACTAGATCTTTCCTCAGTAGATAACCCATTTGTGCGAGACTTTGCTGTAATTCTATCGTCTAAGGCATTCAGACGTATGGATGGAAAGAATCAAGTTGCTTCTCTTCCCAACACCCCTCACATCCGCAATCGGATGACTCATGTTTTGGAAGTAATAGCTATTTCCAGTCGAATCGCAGAACATTTGGGCCTCAATGTTTACCTTGCCCAAGCAATCGCAGCCGGACATGATATCGGCCACGTACCATTCGGACACCAAGGTGAAGATTACTTAAGAGCTAAACTTGACAAACCGTTCACCCACGAAGTAATGGGTGTTGTCATCGCGCAGCACATAGAACGTCGTGGCAAGGGTTTGGATTGCACCTTCGATACTCTTGACGGCATGATGCGTCATTCTGGGAAAAATGTCTCACCGACTATGACCCAGGAGGCCTGGATCGTCAGGTTTGCAGATAAGTTTGCTTACCTCTTTGCCGACTACAACGATTTCGAAAGACTTTTATGGCGTTGTGCTGAAGAGCTGAATGATCTCATGCAATGGTTCGGACCAAATCAAAGGTCAAGAACCATGAAAGTCTGTATTGAGTTTTGTCTGGAATCCGTAAGTGAAGGGCGTGTTTCTTTTTCCAATTCTGAAACTGCCAGGAACTTCGATCGGCTCAGGACTCTTATGTATGCAGAATACGTCCGAGTCGTCGAGCAAAATGTAGCAAGAATCTTGGATCCGGTTTATGACTTCCTCGACAGGAGCAAGCTCATTCCACCTTGGCTTGGCATTGCACTTCTCACCGATCGAGAGGTTTGTGCACTGATCAAAAAGCCACATATGCTCAATTCTATGGAAATCATGCAGACAGGATTGGGAGAAATCCTCGAAAATACGGATCGAGACTTGTTGTATAGCATCGATCCTACAAACCCAGATCTTGACTGGTAAACGACTGGTAACACGACGGCGGACAAAACCCGCCGTTTTTTTATAAACTATTTCTACCCCACCTCACTTGCACCCTTCTCATAAATATTGAGTGGTACTTTGTCTAAATTTTCCAAAATAGGAGTAATAAATTCCCACGAAGCCATAATTTCACCAGTCGAAGCAAAGAGAGTTTGATCGCCTATGAAGGCATCGTGAATCAATCTTTCATAATCATTACGGATAAGATTGAATGATGGAACATCAGAATATTTGAATTTCAAAGTTTTGGCTTCAGTTTCAAATCCGTAACCAGGAGTTTTAACGAAAAACTTGATCTTGATACCCTCATCAGGCTGGATACGAAAAGTCAAAATATTTTGATCTTCAGGAAGAGATGATTTCTTTTGTGATTTGCTGATCAATGATCGTCCTTTACCATCTTTGAAGTAGACATCGATTTCGGTTTTTGTTTCTGACCAAGTTTTTGCATTTTCAAGATAAAATGGCACGCCTTTCCATCTTTTATTATCAATACTAGCCTTAATTAGAAAATAAGTTTCAGATTTTGATTGTGGAGCAACACCTTTTTCTTGTAAATAACCATTATATTGACCACGAATAACATCAAAGCCAACTTGCTTTGCAGTCATCTTTTTTAATTTTTTTAGAACTTGCAAGCGTTCTTTGCGAATATCGAGAGCTTTTAGAGATTTAGGGGCATTCATCGAGACGAGAGCCAACATCTGTAACATATGATTCTGTCCTACGTCTTTTATGGCACCAATCGGATCATAAAATGCCCCTCTACCTTCAACGCCAATTTTTTCATATAACTTTATATGGACCTTATCTATATGTGCATTATCCCAAAGAGCTTCAAAAATAGGATTAGCAAAACGAAAGGCCAAAATATTTTGTAATGCTTCTTTTGCCAAATAGTGATCTATACGGAAAATCTGTTCTTCTTTGAAAAGTTTACCCAAAAGTTTATCGAGAGATTTGGCTGTTTCAATATCATTGCCAAAAGGTTTTTCGATAAGAATTCTAGTCCAACCACTCCTATCATCACAAGGTAAAGTTAGACCAGAATTGGCAAGTTCTTTCAGTATGCCTTCATATAAATTTGGTGGTACGGACAAATGAAACAATTTGTTAGAACATTGTCCCCAAGAATCATCAATCGATTTTAATTTTTGCGCTAGACGATTGTATGCAACAGGAGAATCAAAAAAACCCTGTTCATAAGACATGTGATCCAAAAAATGCTTGACGTCTTCTTCGTTAAATTGACCTGGGGCGATATTTATCTTACTTCTGATCATTTCTCGAAATTCTTCTCGACTGAAAGTCCTACGAGAAAATCCAATTATAGAAAATCTTGGTGGCAAAAGTTTCTTTGCATAAAGAGAAAGTAAAGCAGGTAGCAATTTACGATGGGCAAGATCACCAGTAATACCAAAAATAACAAAGACGGTTGGGTGCAATGCAAGAGGAGAAATCGGCTTATTTGGTTTGATATCCATAGAGCAGTATTATATAACAAAATGTTTCTCAAAAAGACTTCTACAATTTTTCACCCCATTCTGTCCATTTTGGATAAAATGTTCCAGCCACAAAAACACAGGGTAGAACAATTATTCCAGCTACAAACCAAAGTATTAGTATCAAGAATTTTGGCAACAATTCCATAAGCAAAGCAAACATATCCTGCCAAGTTTTGAATAAGTCTTGAAATAACTCTACTACTATTGTCATAACCCGATATTAGTATATTTGGGAAATTGACGCAATAATACCAGAGGATTTATTTCTGATAGAAAAGTGCTTAATTTAGCATTCAACGATCTTATTTAATTCATCTTCAGCTTTGGTTGCTAATTCAAGGAAATCATTGATCTCATCCAAATCCATTTTTCTTGGTTTGTAATCTTTGATACAAAATACTCCTACCGGTAAACCTGTTTTCCTTTCGTACAAAGATTTGCCAGCATAAAAACGAATAAATGGAGTATGAGTAACCATAGGATTATCTGCAAAACGAGGGTCTTTGAGAGTATCTTCTATTATCATCATAACCTCTGACACCAATGCGTGACCACAAAAAGAGATATCTCTTGGACCCTCTTTTGCATCAGTACCATTTTTGGATTTGAACCATTCTCTCTCACTATCAATGATGGTTATAGTAGATATAGGAACATTAAACCTTGATGTAGCCTCCTTTGTTATACGATCAAAACGCTCTTCCAAACCTGTGTCAAGAATTCTGAGATCACGGACTGCACAGAGTCTCTTATTCTCATTACTCGGTATTGGTGCTTTTTGCATTTTACATAATCAATTATACATTAATTTGAAATAAACATAAATACCTATTGGTGGAAAATCTCTGCAATTTTGGCTCTGGTTTTTGGTCCAAAATAGCCATATCCAGGATCCTTAACTGATTTTACAAGTTCATATTCTAGTTGAAATCTTTTTACTGCTTTTTCAGTCAGAGGTCCAAAATAGCCACTAATTATCCCTTCTGGATATATTGTCGGCATAGATGCCAGAAGAGTTTGTAATCTTTTTACATCATTTGTTCTTGCACCTAATGATAGTGGCTTCGCGAAATAACTAGAAACATTCGAGATTTTGGCATACTGAACCATGGTAGGAACAGGCTTTATTGATACAATATTGCGTCTAATACTCGATCCGGTACTTGAGCAACTTTCATTTCGTCTTGATACTGTATACAAACTTGTTTCAATCCCATCAGCATTTCTGTATTTGACGGAATAATAATAGGTTTGACCACAATATATATTTGTATCTTGCCATGAGTTTGTCTTCGTCCATCCAGAATTTCCCCCACCTTCACGACTAAAATAGTATCCAGATAATCCATCATTGATATTTGGTAGTTCATTTGTCGACAAAGTGATACTTGCAGAAGTTGAGTTGAAAGTAATATTTGTAGGTGTTCTTGCCAGTGTATATTTGGAAACTGAAGCGCCGTAAGATCCTACATTGAAAGCCTGATCTTTGAAATTTACATCATAAGTATATGATGTATTTTGATTCAAAGAAGTGTCCACAAAAGAATTTGTACTAGTTCCATTGTAGCCTAGCTCACTTGAACTATTTCTTCTAGCTTGCCATTGATAAAGACCAGATCCATTTTCTGTGACTGATGAAGGTTTGACAACTTCTATCGAATCACTTGTAACAGTACCAAAAGTTGGACTACCTACTTGTGATGGTGCCGTAGAATCAGGAATTTCACTATTCGTAGTCTCTGAACCAAATGTTAGCTCCGTGCCAACATTGGCCATATTTTCGTATTCAAATTTTAGCCAACTTGCCGTCAAAGTAGTAGATGCAATTCTAAATTCATCAATATTAACATTACCCTCTGTCGCATTGGCTCCAATACCCAATCTAGTATTTGAGCCACTT
>CAZVXQ010000044.1:0-777 GCA_964630815.1 uncultured Candidatus Saccharibacteria bacterium
GTATAATTCTGAGTATCCTTGTTTTTTGCAAGTCAGTTCAGCTGGACATGGTATGCTCAAATGGCACTATTTACGTAACATAATTAGTCTTATCTTAACGAATAAAGTTTTTTGCAAAAATCTCTATCTTCACGGTGATATACTTGGATTAGACGGGCAACGTATGAGTAAGCATAAGAATAATACCATTAAACCGTCTGATCTCTTTTTAATTATTAACGATAATATTTTTGTAAGGTATGTTCTCATTAAATCAATATCAGAAAAGGATATCCCTTTACAAATCGACCTGGCTAGAAGTGAGTATTTAAAATTGAACAAAAAATTAAAAAACATCAGTAAAAATTGTTATAATATAGATAATTACTCTGAGATTAAGTTTCATCTTGATGCCGCAGTTTCTTTTTTGAGAGATTATAAAATTAAATTGTCCTTCGAGCAGTTTTATATCGCGATTAAAATGGCTAATATTATAGAGTGTAATGGACAATGTATTCGGAGTGGTGATAATAAGCTTCTGTCCTCATTGTATACAATATATTTTAATTAAGCCTATGCATATGAATTATTCTGATGATGAAATCGATAAGTATTACCAGGAGTTTCCTATTGTTCAATTAGAAACAAATCCGATCGTCATAAAAGATGGTTTTAATATTGAAACCGTATTAAAAAACAATCTTTGGTTTGCAAACGCTTCTACTAGACAGGCAGCTATTATGGAAAATAGGGTCAAACTTTTATCAGAAAAAACAGACTTCCTCAGTCATAATATAC
>CAZVXQ010000044.1:787-6010 GCA_964630815.1 uncultured Candidatus Saccharibacteria bacterium
AGTATTTCGTAACCATATCTTCCCATATGCTTGAAAAAGTATAATGTTTTAAATGCTTCAATAGGAGGTTCATTCTTTTATAAGATGGATCAAATCATTAATGACTTGGATTTAAATATTATAGTAGATGGATCCTATTTTGAATACGTGAAGCTAAATACAGCCGATATGTTCCTGGTACCAACAGAACTTCCTATTTATACATCACTCATGATTTTTGGTATAGAAAATCTGACATTCGGAATTAAAACTAATGATACAATCGAAATTGGTGAATATAGACATACGGAACTAACCTTCAGAGAAGGTTGCGTAATGCCTTGGAGAAATGCGACTTTTTATGGAAGAAACTTTTTATACCCAGCTAATTTTAATAAACAAAATCTTTTTGTAAGAATTAAGAGACAGGTTTATTATTCTGAATTAGTTTTAAATAATAAGATTTCCCGATATTCGGTAAAAGATGTTCAAATAAACAAGGCGTACAACAGACTAGCAGAAGCATGTTTCCTTTTGGCTAACATTTTTCCAGAGCTAAATTTATCTGTTCCACAAGCTTTTGCTTTATTTTATAAAAGAAATAGAACAGAAAATGATACTAGAAAATTATTGTCGGATGTTAGATCATACATTAACATCTTTGATGTATCCAAGAATACATGGGAAATGGGTATTATGCCTTAATATATCAGCCATACTATATTGAAGTTGTTGGTAATGCCGTCCGGACACCGTTAACCCTTCTACTTCTCCACCCTATACAAAACATTACCTCTATTTGTAAATTCACGATCAAATATTTGGTCAAACTTTTTTGTATTTTCAATAAAATCGCCGTCAATACTATGGTCAAGTAAGATGTATCTTATGTCATAATCACTCAACAACTTACTCTCCTTACTTGGCCTAGCATAAAATTCTTTTATAGCTTTTTCTCGACTGTGATAATTGACACCACGTGACCAAAGCCAACCATTGTATCCCATCAATATTTGTTTACCAGCCAATGAAACAACTGGATTTGTATGTGCAGTGCCAGTCAAAATCAAATATTTCTCATCTATATTATTTTTAACAAATTCCGCCAAAGCAACCGAATTGTAATCAAAAATTCTATACAAAGATGCTTTTTTTACCCGAAGACGGAAATACATATCAGTTAAACCAGACAAAATTAAAATGAAAATAATTAGACCAATTAAAATCTTTTTTATAATCACCTTTTTTGGTATTACAACATAAGCAGTCCACAAAATAACTGGTGATGCAAAAAACAAAAAATATGTAAGCAATTTATTATTATCATAATCCCAAGTCTGGAATTGGATCAATTGAACAAGAATAAATATACAAATTGCAGACCACAAATATACTCTTAAGTTACCAAATATTATATTGTCATGAATTATTACTTTATTCTTTATCTTGAATTTCATAATGAATAATACGGTAACAATAACCATAATCGGTAAAATAAAACCAAAATTTTTGAACAAGAAAGAAGCATAATCTAAAGAAAAGATTGATCTAGTATTTTCCAAGAGAAAATTTGCCGAACCCAATCCTTTTTGTACCATCCAACCAAGGTGCAATCCAATGGTATTACCCAATGAGCTACTATGTGATGCAACAAGGAAATAAACACTTGGTAAAGATAATATAATGCCCGGAATTATAACTTTCAAAATATTCTTGAAATACACATAATCCTTTTTTAAAACCAGTGAAATTAGAAAGAAAAAATAAAAAATAACAATAGCAATATAACTATGCATATGAGATGCGGGCATCAAAGCAAAAGCTATTATTCCTACACTTGCTATTTTCCAATTAAACTTGGTCTCGATTCTATTTATTATCCAAAGCAAAGTCAGAAAGCCAGTTAAACCCAAGATAAAAGTCTGCTGATGAATAAAACTCATAGCCAATATTGGTCCAAAAACAACGTTCTGATCTGGGTAAATTGCCGTTAATTTTGTAATTATTTTTGCCGATTCTCCCAAAAGAACATTCCAGCCTGCCGTCCCTGTGCCCAAATAGAAAATGAGAAGCGAACCAATCGCAATCCAGACGTTCCTGATCAATTTAAAATAGATATAAAAAATTAAGAAAATGTTTATTACAACCAAAAGATAAACTGGCCAAAGAAATGCAAAAGACCAGCTATTTGTAAATTTTAAAATTAACCCTCTTATCATATTGAATAAGAAGTGATATTGCAGATTCCTGCCCAAATATATTGGTTCTTTCAAATTGAAATCTTCTTCAAAGGCAAACTTACTTATCTGTGTCATATGTAGTGGCACGTCACCATAACCCTCAAGAGTGGAGTTTATGTTTCCTTCCCTATCAACAAAAAAAGTATCGCTTACCAACTTTAAATGAAGCACGCAAATAATAATCAAAAAAACAAATGCCAATATTAATGATTTATTCTGATACTTTCTTAAATCATTAAATTTAGCAAATAGTATCGAAGTTATTTTTTTCATATACCAATTAGATACAATTTGAACAATTCTTTGAATGCTTTAATTATTACTTTTGGTTTTGCGCCCGACGGAGAGCCTCTTTGTCTAGGATAATGACTGACTGGCACTTCAATCCATCTGTGACCATTCTTCATAAGACGAATTAGAATTTCGGCACTAATAGTTGCTCCACGAGTCTTGAGTGGCAAAGATGCGAGAATTTTGCGGTCAATCAATTTGAATGCACAATCTATATCACGCACTTTTAAACCAAACATTATTCTGACTAAAATATTCCAGCCAATACCATTCAATATTCTCATAAAAGGATCTTTTCTAGGTGCTCTATATCCCAAAACTATCTTATATTTCGGAGCATATACCAATAACTTTTTTATTTCATTAATATCAAATTGTAAATCTGAGTCAGTAAAAAAGAACCAGTCATATTTGGCATTTTGAATACCCGTCCAAAGAGCATCGCCATATCCCAAGTTCTTTTGGTGATGGATCGCTTTTATATGTGAATCCTTTGAAGCAAGCTCATCTATAATTGTACCCGTACCGTCCTTACTTCCGTCATTAACAATAATAATTTCATATTCGCTAGTGACTTCCTGCAAAACTTTTGTTGCAATCTCGACAGAATGAATAATGTTCTGCTCTTCATTATGTGCCGGAAACATAAAGGAAATTCTCGGTTTTAGCATTTGGAAATTATACCATGATATAATAAACGCAATGACAGCATTTCTAATTTTAACAATTAGTACAATTGTTCATCTTTTTCGATTTGGATTTCCAAAATCAGTAGTGTTTGATGAAGTGTTTTATGGAAATTTTATGACTTACTACTGGCAAGGAAGTTATTTCTTTGATCAACACCCTCAATTCTTCAAAATCCTTGTAGCGTTCATAGGTCATCTTTTGGGTCTAAGTGATTATAAGGCAAATTGGGATAGCATTGGCAACCAATTACCGCCCGAATTAATCTTAGTTAGAATTGTTTCGATAATATGCGGAATCCTTTTGCCTCTTGCTATATATTATATTTGTCGTCGATTTGATATTTCCAAAACTGCCTCGACTGTCGGAGCCCTGCTTGTAACTTTAGAAAACTCGCTTATTGTTCAATCACGATACATTTTACCTGATGTTGTAATGCTTCTTTTTGGCTTCTCAGCAATATTGTTTTATTTGGAATACACAAAACGGCTGATGGATTCCAGAAAATCAATTTTTCTTGCTCTATCAACCATATTTGCCGGTATAGCATTATCCATCAAATGGACTGGTCTCACTTTCTTATTCTTAATAATTTTGATGGAGCTGTATAGATATTATTACAATTCAAATTCGCTCAAAGAATATTTCAAATATTCACCGCTTTTCATAGGAAAATATCTGATTATTTCAGCTTTTGTCTATATTTCATTATTTGCAATACACTTTTCTGCATTACCCTTTTCGGGTAAAGGTGATGTTTTTATGACTGATAATTTCAGAAGTACGCTTATAGGCAACAATGGCAATTCCACAAATTCAATTCAACCACCAAGTTTTTTTGATAAATTTGTAGAACTAAACAAAGTCATGTATGGAACCAATGCTGGCATGACCGCTACTCACCCAAACTCTAGTGAATGGTATACCTGGCCCATCATGAAAAGATCGATATTTTATTGGCAAGGTAACAGTGGCGATGGAACAGAAATTAATGCCTACATTTATTTACTAGGTAACCCTTTTGTTTATTGGCTAGGTACAATCGTGGTTAGTTTTACACTAATATACATTATTATAAAATTAATTTTCAAAAGACGGATTTCTAACGACCCCAATACAACAAAACTTTTGCTATTTATTATCATTGGCTTCCTTGCAAACTGGTTACCTTTTGCACTCATTGGTCGAGTGATGTTTCTTTATCATTATGAGACCGCACTCATATTTAGCATTATTGCTATTGCCTATTGGATCGACGCATTACAACCGCGCAACAAAAGAATTGCATCAATCGCTATTGTAGCTATAACTCTTATTTCATTTATATATTGGAGCCCTCTATCTTACGGCTTACCGCTCGACAAAGAACAACTTGAACAGAGGATGTGGCTTCCTGGTTGGCGCTAATATTTTTACTTCCACAAAACCCCTCTTAGCTATATAATTAATCCATGGCAACCGAAGCTCTCATCTCTTGGAATGCACCCGAACATTTCTATGTCGAAAAAAGTCCAGATTGGTATTGGGCTGTTGGAATTATTACCCTAGCAATCTCGGCTGTAACAATTATATTTGGCAATATTATCACTGGTATCTTTGTATTAGTTGCAGCTGTTGCACTTGTTATACACGCTTCTCAACCACCAAGAATTGTTTACCATGAGATTAATGATCGTGGCTTGATAGTTCACGATAAGTTCTATCCATTTCTAACTTTGGAATCTTTTTGGATTCCTCATGATGAGTTACCACCAAAAATTATTTTGAAATCACGAAAATTGTTGATGCCATATATCGTATTATTTATTGACGAGCTCGATCCAGAAGATGTTCGCGAAATTATGCTTCGGTATATTGCTGAGACTGAACACCGTGAACATTTTCTCCACAAAGTATTGGAGAGATTGGGATTTTAGTAATAAAGCGACATTAGATAACAAAATTTTATACTTTTTTACACGACTCAAGCGTCTTGCTCGGGGGCACAAAACTCGCTTCACTCGTTTTGTGCCCCCGCGAGGAATCG
>CAZVXQ010000045.1:0-5876 GCA_964630815.1 uncultured Candidatus Saccharibacteria bacterium
GCTTAGGTACGCCCATATCAGACCAGATGGACAGTATAAAAATTTCTAGCGCCGTACAAGCACTAAAAGACGCTGAGCAAACAGCAACACGTGCCATTAGGCTTGAAAAATCAGGAAATATTGGGGATGCCTTAAAAGAGTGGCAAAAGCTGTTTGGGCGAAGATTTTCTATTTCATAGTCTATATATTATTGTATTGACAAAGGAATATACCTTACCGCCATTGACTATGTCGCACAACACACATTTGCTGAACGTTATAGACGAATACCGTCATTTACATCCAAAACAGCACCATTCATATATGCTGGACTTGTCGTACCTAGCCAATAAGCCACATCTGCAATTTCCTCAGCAGTAGCAGCTCGCTTCTCTATAGACATGTCTATAAATGACCTCACTCGATCTTGTGGAGCCTTCTTTAGCATAGCCGTGTCAACAGGACCTGGGGCAACGCAATTAACCAATATCCCTTGTGGTCCAAGCGCTTTAGAAAAGCTTTTAGTCATATTCATGATGCCAGCTTTTGTAATGCCATACCAAATATCAGAGTGACCGATCTTTCCATTTACAGATGAAACATTCACAACTCTACCGGAATGTCGGGAAATCATACCGGGGGCAACTCTGGTAATCATTTCCACGGGAGCCTCAAGGTTTATCGCCATAATGCGTCTTTTCGCCTCTTCCTCGTAATTTTCGTAAGTCATTGAGTTAATGATTCCTGCATTATTTACAAGGACATCGATTATTCCCAGTCCACCGACTAGTTTTGCTATACCGCCAACGTTTTGCAAATCGAACTCTATAGAAGTTATTCTGGCATCAGCTCGCAAAATAGGGGAATCTATAGCTTTATCTAACGCAATAACATGAAATCCGTTTTCAGCGAATTTTGTGGCAGTCGCTAACCCAATACCAGCATTTGCCCCAGTAATTAGTACTTCAGTCATATATTTCCTCCATTATTTATTGTTTCTAGTACTAACTCATTGGTTCTGAAAGGAGATAAAATCCTTCCTTCGTTCATTATTGTCTTCTTTTGAAGTTCTAAAATAGTATTTCTGGAACTTTTGTCTAACATTTTTAAAATCGATTGTTGAAAAGTAGATTTCATAGATCTAACAACCGCAGAGTTAGGATTTTTCCTAGACTCTTCAATTAATAGTTGAATCTTTTGAAGTTCTCCATCTGGATCTGCATCAACAACTCTAGGAATTCGCGTATTAAATAGTAATTCGGGGAATATCTCTTTTGCTTTTCCTTCAGCATTCTCCATGCATAATCTTTGGTAATTTTCATAGTGACCATCGTGCTGCTCTGGTATAAACAATATTGGGGTATCATATGTCAGGGACTCCAAAATTGTTGTGATGCCTGCTGGGGCTACAGTTACCAGACTTTCGTTTAACAATTCCATAAACAAGTCATGGTCGAGAGAATCAATTTTGATACGATCACTCCTCTTAGTTATTTTTTTTAAAATAGTAGGATTTACAGTCAAATGAACATCAATATTAGCTGGCAATTTATCTATTGATTCTGATATCAGATCCATAACAAAATCATAATACTGAATAGCATCTACGATTCTGTTAAGCGGGGACAATAATCCAGATAAGCTAATGAGTATCTTTGTACGCTCTAATCCTTCGCGCTTAAGAGAAGTATCAATTAAATAGCCGATTCTATGAATCTTGAGACTAGACCTGTACCGATCTTTAGTAGACGACTCTATAGTGCCAGGAAATATTTGAACTAGAGACTTGCTAGCTAACAGGTGAGCTAAGTACTGCATCGAATGCGGGTCAACATCTCTAATAATCCGATTCACTTCTTCCATCGTGTCAGACTCTCTTATTTGACTTGCAATTTGTTTCAAATGTGCAAATTTATCATCGTCCCATTTCCAAAACCAAAAAAGACTATCGATATAAATTGATTTTTTGTTGTTTACAACCGCCCAAAATATTAGAGAAGGCTCCATCGCACTAATAACAATGTCATAATCATTATTATTTGGTTGCAGAAAGTCAAATACTTTATTAAAGTGAGCTGAATTCTGCCTAGCATAAGTGAGAGAGATGTCTGTCCCATAAAAATCCACTTCATACTCGTTTGGCTTGGCAATTTTAAGGTTCTTGATAAAAGTAACCACTTTAGAAGATGGTCCGTACCCAAAAGCTTGTGATGATGCGGCAATTTTGTGCATATTTAGAGCTCACTAGCTGCAACCATTTTCCCACATTTCTTGCAGGTGTAGTTCCAGCCATCTTTTAAATACATCTCTCCCGAACAGTTAGGGCAAATTGGATCTTTTGATACATCATCATTGCTACGCTCCACATCTTCTCTCTGATCTTTATTTACTTGAATAACGGACTGCTCTTTGCCTGCAAAAGAGTCATATAGTCTCATAACCCTCAAGGCGTCATCTAAACCGGCGATTTCCGTCTTTTTGTGTGAAGCCACGCAATCAACAAAATGTTTCAGTTGGTGATAGTAGCCTAATATGAATGAACCCTTGTTGTATAGCTGCCCCAACGAAAACTCGGGACCGTAGAAAGAAGCACCGTTTGGATTATTTGGTATGAATGAAGTAGTTGTCCCATACGGAAGTCGCTTGGATGGAGGGTAATATTTTATACTAATGTTGTTGTCTAGCATTATGTTTGCATTAGTCCCAACAATCTCAAGGCTCTCGAGGGGACACATTTCCGATGCACCTGGGCAAAGGTGGATTGATCCAACATAATCGCCTTTTGAATGATAAAGAGTGGCAATCGAGCTACCTGATTTGGTACGTCGATAGGTAAGTTCATCAGGCAAACCTAACAATGTCACTAAATTTGAAGCAACATGAACAAAATCATCGATAAATCTTCTACCGCTACTACTTTTGATATCACGAATATCTCTCGGTAAATCTACTGGATACCTTAACGTATAAGAAGTTATTTTCCCAAATTCTTCGCTATGAATAATCTCTTTAATTTTTGTTACTGCTGGCATAAACATTTTCTTGAATCCAACCTGAGCAAAAGCGCTGGTTGAGGATTCAATCTTTATCAACTCCTGGATTTCTTGTGCATTTCTTGCAGGAGGCTTTTCGAACCAAACAGAGATATTCTTCTTCAACAAATACGAAACTACTGGCAAATATTGAGGTGTTCCATCTTCAGCATAACCAACAACGACAAAAACTGCATCGAGATCACATTCATCTACCATCTTTTTGTAATCTGTATATGCCTTAATAGCCCCAAATTTTCGTTTATACATTTCCGCCTTAGCCTCATTCAAATCACAAACCGCCACCATATCAATAGGGATATATTGCAAAGCAGAAAATATATTTCTAAATGAATGACTACCACAACCTATAAAACCAACTTTAACAGGATATTTACCATCCTTCTTAATCAATTCTCCTTCTATTCCTAAGTAAAGGTCATCAATTAGTGAGTTTTTCATCTTCACCTCCTGTTAGGCTATATTCAATATAAGGTATTAATCCAGATTGCTGTTGTGCTAGCGCCTCGCATATCTTTGAAAGTAATTTGTTCGCACGAGCATGGTGAATAAGTTCAGTAGTGTCCTTCTCACGTGCCAAGAATTTGTGGATAATGAAGTCTTTGCCTTTCTCGTTGTGTCCCATATAGTACTTATCCGCCGAGTTTTTCTCACGCATAATTTCACCGTAATCGATTTTTTCCAAGGGCTTGCCTCCAATAAGGTCGGAATTTCTGAAGAAGAACACATCCATATGATGCTCGTGTCCTACGCCACTTACACTGGGAGCCTCAGCTTGCTTATGTCTACTCTCATACGATTGGTATGTGTGTATCTGAATATTGAGTAGGTTAGACACTTGAATATTTTGCCTCTCGTGTCTTAGGCGGCCATTACCCTTGTATGGATCTTCTGGATAGTCGAGCCACGATCTACGAGAGAATGAGTTCTGCTGCAGCGTTATAGAAGAAGTGTTAACAATAATATCGTCTCTCATCATCTGGATCATTACAAACACATCCAATTCACCATATTTCTTAAAACCATTCTGGTCATATTTTTTGAAAAAAACATCAATCTTCTCAGTCTTTCCAAATAGTTTGTGATAATCTTTCTGGTTGATTTGGCTCAAAAAATCCGGTGCTCCAAACCTATTGACATATAACCGAATTTTATTCGGCTTCTTTTCCGATATTTGATCGTTGATACTAGTTATCCATGAGAATAAGTCCATTGAATGATAACCTGAATGCATTAGTTTGCCGTATCCATATTTATACGGATGGTTTTCCTTATCCAGTTCATTGGGGAGTGTCCATGTGCCATCAGCAAAATAACTCTCAAAGTATGAAATTGGGATACCATATCTAGATACAAATTGGTTTAAGTAGTCCCAGACATGAACATAGCCTTCATGATTTCTTCTTTGCACCATCACGTAGAAATTGATGCCTGATTTTTTTACCATTTTCATTACTTCGAGGTAGTCGACATAAACTTGTCGAGCAGCGGCCACATCTACACAAGCTCCAACGGGCGAAGTTAAGGGTTTATCAGCAAGTATGTCTACACCATTTTTCGCCGCCCACTCAATGTAAATCTTGTGTGCCTTTGGTTCAGTTACAATTAATATCCCATCAATTTCACCAGATTTCGCAAGTATATTCAAAGCCTTTTCAGCTTCAGGATCTAGTTCTTTGCCCAATACATTTTTAGAACTAGCTTTGAGGAGAAGAACTTTTTCAGGCTTTAATCGTTGATCATCCAAAAATTTCTCGACCAACTCTCTTTGGCTTTCTAGATCAATTATTAGTTTTATTCGTATATCAAATTCAAGAGAATACTTTTCAAGCAATGGGTAGTAAATCTTCTTAGCATGTGGACCTAAACCTACCAATACCAGATTTCGCATAATCAGAGCATTATACAACTCTCACATAATAATCTATAGGGCTTAGTAAGTGAGGTACAATATTTCCCATGAGTATAAAGAAGAATAAGTCAAATTTCCTTCTGTCGATCATTAACGATGAGATTGATCAAGATTTTGAAGAAGCACTGAAATTTTTAAAATTGAATAATATAGATCTTGTAGAAGTACGTACAGTTAATAATAAAAATATTCTTGATTTATCTAGGATAGAAATCATTGAGTTAAATAAACTTTTGCAAAAGTATCAAATTAGAGTTTCAGCAATATCCTCTCCGCTGTTTAAATGGTATCCCATAAATCCTCAAATAAACGATACGAAGTTCTCCTTTGGGTTTCCAGAGTATCTTGATACTGATAGTAAGATTCACTACATTAGTCATGCGTTTAACATAGCAAAGGCATTAAAGACAAAGTCTATACGTATATTTTCACTATTAATGGATGGCAACACTCAAGAGAAAAACGATTTTTGGGAATTAGAGCCCAAGACATTTGAGCTCGCCATAAACCTGTCTCGTAAATATAAAATAAAGCTGTTAGTTGAAAACGGTTTTAGTACGAATTTTAGGAAATGGTCTCAAATTATCAATTGGAACAATCTTTATTCAAAATCAGGCATTGATCCATTATTTGACTTTGCTAATGCACGCTATATAGGCGAACAGGTTAACGTTTCAGAAATACATGGTATTTCACCTTTTGTAGGGCATTTACACATCAAAGACTATCAGGAATCAACTCAAAAAATTGTACCTTTTGGTGCAGGAGATATTGATTGGGACAGTATTCTAACTCAAATTAGTCATGGTGCTAATCGGAAAGTTATACTTTCTCTTGAATTTGATGGGAAGTACGATAAGAAAACTATTTCCTGGACTATTAACCATTTAAGAACATCGCTTAGTAAAATATATACATGAATTCACAATTAT
>CAZVXQ010000046.1:0-5871 GCA_964630815.1 uncultured Candidatus Saccharibacteria bacterium
CAAAATATAACAGCTGTAAATGCTACAACTTCAGGCAGTTTCTATTCAGCTTCTATAGCAGGTGATGTACAAAGAACCACTTTGGCTAGGATTGGAAATTCTACATTTTCAACTCTTCAAGATATGCAAAATGTTTTCCACTCAGCTGGTTGGACTTCTGGCGGTACCATTTCTGATGCCGGAGGGGGAAGTATCAACGTTGCTGCAGGTACAGGTCTTATAAGGCCCACAAATTCTGCCATATCGACTATTTATTATATGGATTGGTTGGCAACGAATGGTATAGCGATACCAACAAATACTATTCGATATATAGGTATAGAGTATAACGGTGGTTCACCTCAGGTTACCTCGAGAACTTCTTCAAATTGGAATTATAAAACAGATTTTCCACTTGGAGTTGTAACAAATGAGAATGGAACCATAAGAATATTGAACGATGTTCAGGGTGTAGGAGATCATGCTGCCAATATGATCGCTCGTGAATATGAATCTATGCCTCTTGCTCGTGATGAGAGGGGTGGTGGATTGATTTTGTCAGAATCAGGAGATAATAATAGAAGAATTATTCTAACGTCAGGCTCATTGTGGGACAGATTGACTAAATATACTATATCTGAGGTCAATACTGGTTCTGGTGGAAGTTTTGATGTTTATACTGGAGAAACTCTGCAAGCATCCGGACAAACTCAATGGGATAACATTCATTATGATAGTTCCGGAAGTTTGGCAACTCTAGATAGTGGCAAGTACGCAGTTTTATGGTTTTATGTCGAGACTGACGGTTCTTTAGTAGCGGTATACGGCACAAATCAATATTCGACTATAGCTGGAGCTGTTGCAGAGACAGAACCAATGACTTTGCCTTTGCGAGTTGATGCTGGTGGCAAACTGGTTGGAAGATTGATATTCCAAAAATCAGCTACCGTAGCTTCTGATGTAAGCAGTGCTTTTTCTATGAATAACTTTAGTACTTCAGCACTGACTTATCTATCAAATTTGCAGGGACTAGATTATGATTCTTCAGGATTGACTGGATTTGTAGCAAGTGCTGGAGTCACAGGTGGTCAAACGATTATTGGTGGTAAAGCAGAGACTGATGGTTTAACGCTGAAGAGTACATCGGCCAATGGTACAACTGACTTTATAAAATTCTTGGTGGGTAATAATGGCTCTACCGAAGTTGCCCGTCTATTAAATAGTGGTAATTTTGGAATTGGCACATCTTCTCCGTATGCAAAATTATCGGTAGCAGGTGATATTGTTGCTAGAAATATCGTTTCTACATCTAGTAGTTTAACTTCATCTTTTGCTGGTCCGGTATCACTTGCTAGTACTTTGGGTGTGACTGGATTAGCAACATTTTCAAATATATTATTATCCGGTTCAACAACTTTGCAAGATTTAACTTTTACCAATTCAACTTCTACTAATGCTACGACAACATATCTTGCAGTATCTCAAAGCTCTATATTAGGAAATGTTGTATCTGGTTCTTGGAATGGTACGGCGATTGGGTTTACGAAAGGTGGTACTGGGCAAACTACTTATACCAAGGGTGATATTTTGTATGCCAATGCAGACGATACTCTGTCTAAATTACCAATCGGGTCAACGGGAAATGTCTTGACGGTTGGTGCTGGTGGTACACCATCTTGGGCTTCTGTATCAGTAAGTGGTGGTGGAGCTAGTGATCATTGGGCCACATCGTCGAACAATCTTATACTCTATCCTCAAGATCCTACTCAAATAGCAGTAATAGGTGCAACGGCTACAACCTCTTTAGGTAGAAGTTTAAATGCAATATTTGAAGTTAACGGCAACACTTTGTTTTCTGGTAATGAGAATGTTACAGGACTTTCAACACTAAGTGGAGGTGCTTCGACTACGAATATATCAGTAAGTTCTAATCTTTGGATTGGTGGAAATTCAACAACCTCATCCCAGGGTGATTTTAGTACAAAGGGTTCTATTGTCTCAACGGGTTCTGGTACAGCTCTAAATATTTCTAATAATGCTTCGATTGGAGGTTTATTGGCTCTTGGAAGCTTGTTGGTTAATGGGTCGTCAACTTTGCAAAACGTAACCATTATAAATTCAACTTCAACTAGTGCAACAACTACAAATCTTTATGCAACAAATTTCTCGACAAGCAATTTTAGTCCAGCTAATTTGTCTACAAATGGAACATTATCGGTAAACGGTCTTTCGGTATTGAGTTCTGGGGCAAGTACAACCAATATCACGTCCTCGGGAGCATTGTGGGTCGGTGGACTATCGACTACTACAAACGGAATAGTAAATACAAATTCAAAATACCAAATAGGCGGTGTCGATGTTCTTAGTTCTACCGCTCTTGGTGCAAATATAGTCTCATCATCACTAACCTCGGTTGGAACATTAGGAACACTTGCGGTGTCTGGTCAAACAACTCTTGGTAATGCTACTACAACCAATATCACGTCCTCGGGAGCATTGTGGGTCGGTGGACTATCGACTACTACAAACGGAATAGTAAATACAAATTCAAAATACCAAATAGGCGGTGTCGATGTTCTTAGTTCTACCGCTCTTGGTGCAAATATAGTCTCATCATCACTAACCTCGGTTGGAACATTAGGAACACTTGCAGTATCTGGTCAAACAACTCTTGGTAATGCTTCAACGACAAATTTGTCAATCTCAGGAAATTTATTTATTGATGGTAGTGCATCAATCATTGCAAATGGTAATTTTAGTACAAATGGGACTATAACTTCTGGTCTAATAAATGGGCAAACTATATCATCGTCAGCCAATTTTACAGGAACTCTAAATGCTGCTGGTCTCATAACCGCTTCAAATGGTTTTACTTTGTCTAGTGGGACTTTGACCTTGCCCGCAACTTCCATAAGTGATTCGGCTTTGAGCACCAATGTTGCATTGCTTGATCGAGACAATCAAACATTTTCAAATAAAAACACATTTTCTGGATTGACCACTTTGGGAAACGCCTCAACCTCTCAAGTTACTGTTTCAAATAATATTTATATTGAAGGTAATTTTATTACACCTCGTGGTGCAAATTATTCCACTACTGGTACTCAGAATGATGTAGATCTTGGCAGTGGTCACGTCATAAGTTATACAGGTTCTGGTTCTGCTACTTTCACGGGTTTTACAGGTGGTGTTGACGGTAAACAGGTAAGACTCATCAATAATTCGGCATCAAATTTTATTTTGAATCACCAAGATTCTGGTTCTAGTGCCCAAAATAGAATACTAATAGGTTCTGGTGTACCTATTACAATAACTCCAAATAACTCAGTAACTCTACTATATGATTCTTCTATTTCAAGATGGAGGTTAGTACAAATACCTGCTTCATCAGGTATAATCGGAGCATTTGCTCATCTACAAAATGGAAATGCTTATGGAGCAACTTCAGTTGTTGGTACGACAGATGCATACGGTTTGAACTTTATTACATCTGGAGGTACTCGTTTCGGTATTGCTTCAAATTCCGCAACTCTTACCGGCACAGGGGCAACTACTATTACTACAAATGATACTCTAAGTTTGACTTCAGCTTCTGGTTCGGATTTGAATATTACTTCCGGTACCACAGGTGCTTTGAACTTGGATTCTGGTTCTACGGGATCAATCAATATTGGAACAAATGCAAATGCAAAAACTATTACAATTGGAAATGGATCTGGATTGAGTTCACTTGTTTTCAATGCAGGAACAGGGAATATTGATATTGGAGCCAATGCGATAGCAAGGACAATCAACATTGGTACAGGAGCTGCCGTAATAGAAACTATAAATGTTGGTGGTACAGGCGCAAATGTTATCAGTATTGGCAACACTCAAACTGCCGGTTCAGTAAGTATCGGTGCCTCTATGACATCAGGAACAATCTCTATAGGTGGTACAGGTCTACAAACAGGACAATTGGATATAGCTCCTGGTATCGGAGCCCAAACAATAGATATAGCAAATAACACTGGGGTCAAGACTGTGAATATTGGTAACGGTGTTTCTGGAAATACTATTTCTATAGGTAATGGTGTAAACACATCAGCACAAACTATCAACGTTGGCGCTGGAGCTTCTGCTGCAAATAATACGGTAAATATTTTGACAGGTGTTGCAACAGCTGGTACACAAACTTTGAATCTTGGTACTGGAGCTTCGGACAAAACAATCAATATCGGAAATCAGACAGGCGCTACAGCGCTAACTTTGGATTCCGGAACAGGAGCTATATCTATTGGAACTGGTGCACAAGCGCGAACAATAAATATTGGTACAGGAGGTGCGGTGCAAACCGTAACTGTTGGTTCGACTAACGGTGCATCAACTTTGACTTTGGAGTCTGGTACTGGAGCTTTGAATATTGGTACAGGAGCATTTGCAAAAACTTTGACTATAGGTAATGCAACAGGAGCTACTGCAATAAATGTGAATTCTGGTACAGGTGGTATAACCATGCTTACTGATACGACTGGTACTGTCTCAATAAAATCTGGTACAACTGGATCGGTTACGGTGGATTCTGGAACTACTGGTACAGTAAATGTCGGAACGGGAAATAATGCTAAGACTATAAATATCGGTACAGGTACTGCTGGGGATGTTATAAATATCGCTTCAAATAATACTGTTGCCGATACTCTTACTATTGGTTCTGCATTAGATACTTCGAATATCGATTCTGGTACTATCAAATTTACAAATATTCCAACTGCTGCGGCAGGCAATGTCTCTATTTGTATAAATAGTGGAACAAGGATTATTAGATTGGGTGGTTCGGCTACATCGTGTAACACTTCTTCGATGAGGTTTAAACATGATATTAATGAACTTGAAATGGGTCTTCAGGTATTGAATGAACTAAAACCTGTAAATTATTATTATAACGATAACAACAGTTTCCATAATGGACTCATAGCTGAAGATGTATATAGAGTTATACCGACCGCAGTTGTTCTAGATGATCAAAACCTGCCATATGCTCTTGATTATAATGAGATTGTGCCAGTAATAATTAATTCAATAAAAGATGTTTCTGTACTAATAGGAGATATGGCAACGACTACAGCTTCTAGTACGAACGGTTTGAATAGTTTGATTACATCAATACAACAAGAGGCTGTAGATGATCCTGTAGTAATTGTTGGTAATAAAATTAGTGCTGAAGGAAAGATTATTGGTAATTTTGTTTCAGGTAGAATTACAGCAATCCGAGGGTATTTCGATCAATTATTTGCTAATAAAGTACATACAAATGAAATTTGTTTGAAGAAAACAAACGGTAGTGAGATATGTCTCAAGGGTGATGAATTGGAAACCATTTTAAATGCAAAAAATAGCTCTACATTGCCTATAAATGAGATTCCTGCAACACCAACGCCAGTTCCGACTTTGTCACCAACGCCAGCAGTAACACCTACACCAGAGTCAACTCCAAGCCCGTCTCCAAGTATTCCTCCAGAAACTAATACTCCAGAACCAACACCAAATATTGTTGAACCAATTCCAACTCCAGTTCAAACTCCTATAGTTACTACACCAGAACCTAAAGAACCAACAGAGTCACAAAACAATGAACCTGTGGTAAACTCTGAAGAGAATACAATAACGAATTAATAAATATTTATATTAATAGATAACTTGCAATTCAATTTATGGAAGACTCATTTATAAAAAATATCAAAATACCAAAATTTGACAATGAACCAATCAAATCAGAGGTTCGAGTCAATAATAAAATGAAAATTCGTCGTTCTATTTTTTGGGGTATTGTGTTCATTGCTATCTTGGGCATATATGGATCTTGGCATTATTATTCAAAATACAAATTAATTTCAACCGATCCAAATATTG
>CAZVXQ010000047.1:0-5796 GCA_964630815.1 uncultured Candidatus Saccharibacteria bacterium
GATGGTGAATGGGGTACAGAGGTGACACCTCTGTATGGATGCAGATGTCTGACATCTGTGACACCTTTGTAGTTTCTGTTATACTGTCTTCATGACAAACATTAACGAAACATATTTTTCTAAACAAGATATTCACGATGGTGATATTGATGCTCATTTAGAACACATCAACCGCGAATTTGGTGATGGTTTTGAATTTCTAAAGAGATATCCACGATCAGTAACCATATTCGGCTCATCATTATCAAAACCTGATGAAGAAACTTACAAAAAAGCAGAAGAATTATCTGCTCGAATTGTCCGGGAGATTGGTTATGCAGTTATTACGGGTGGAGGTCCTGGAATTATGGAGGCGGCAAATAAGGGGGCATATGAAGCAGGAGGTGACTCTCTTGGTTTGAATGTAAGTTTGCCACATGAGAGGACTACCAATGCTTATGCAACACAGGCGATGAAGTTTTCGTATTTCTTTTCTAGAAAGACCATGCTCATCTTTGCTGCTGAGACTTTCGTTTTCTTTCCTGGAGGTTATGGAACATTCGATGAATTATTCAATGTTTTGACTCTAATCCAGACTGGTAAAATTCCAAAGGTACCAATCGTTCTTTTTGATTCCAAATATTGGATTCCGCTCAAGCAATTTCTGAAGGATAATACTTTGGACAAATACAAGGCTATTAGTGAAAATGATCTAAATTATTTTGAAATAACTGACTCTATTGATCACGTTATTGATATTATTAAGAAGGCTCCACCTAGTGATTGGTGGAGAAATATCAATTAATAAATACTTGGATAAATAAGACTTTGTGTGTAATCTGGAGATATGCAATTTAAGATTGAAGCAAAAATAAAAGGTGGACGTGGTCGTGCTGGTGTAATAAAGACAGCGCATGGTGATATTATGACCCCTGCCTTTATACCGGTCGGCACCAAGGCAACCATAAAATCTCTTACGCCTGAACAGGTCAAAGATTATGTTGGGGCGGATGCAATTTTGGCAAATACATATCATCTATATCTTCAACCAGGAACGGAAATTCTAAAGAAGGCTGGCGGTCTTGGTAAATTTATGAATTGGCAAGGACCTACTTTTACTGATTCGGGTGGTTTTCAAGCGTTCTCCTTGGGTTCTGGCATTGATAGGAAAGTTGGGAAGATTGCCTCAAAAAAAAGGGTGACGGTGGAAGTCGAGACTTCTGTTTCAGTTTCGAAAGGTAATTTGGTAAAAAATTTTGTGGAGGCAGATGATTTGAGTAATTCCGACAATAGAGGTGATACAGAAGATGCGGTTGATGCAAGTGATCAGAATAATTCGGAAGTAAAGCTGGCCAAAATTAGCGATGAGGGAGTGGAATTCAAATCAGTAATTGATGGTTCAAAGCATTTTTTTAGTCCTGAAAAATCAATAGAGATTCAGCACGACATTGGTGCAGATATTATTTTTGCTTTTGATGAGTGTGTGTCACCTCACGAATCTTATGAAAAGCAAAAAAAGGCTATAGAGAGAACAGCTGAGTGGGCCAAACGGTGTTTGGTTGAGCATGAATACAGAGGTGACACCTCTGTAATGCCAGCAACGTCACCAGCCCTCTTTGGTATAGTGCAGGGCGGACGTTACGAGGAACTTCGACGTTTGAGTGCACGCACCATTGGAGCAATGGATTTTGATGGTTTTGGTATAGGTGGTTCATTTGATAAGGATGATATTGGTACGGCAGTTGGTTGGGTCGCAGATGAGTTGCCAGAAAATAAACCGCGCCATTTGCTGGGCATTGGCGATCCGGCTGACCTCATTCTAGGTATAGAAAATGGTATGGATACATTTGATTGTGTGGCACCGACGAGGATTGCGAGGAATGGCGGGGCCTACTGTAGTTACAGAGGTGACACCTCTGGGAAGATTAATCTTTTTAATGCTCGCTTTGTTACCGATTTTGAACCAATTGACCCAAGTTGCGCTTGTTATACCTGCAAGAATTACTCTAGGAGTTACTTGGCGCATTTATTCCGCGCAAAAGAGATGTTGGCAGCAACACTTGTTTCGATTCATAATTTGTATTTTTTGGTAAATCTAGTCAAACAGGCAAGAAAGGCGATAGTTGATGGTAGGTGGGAGGAGTTTAAGTTACAAAGGTGACACCTCTGTAAGAACTCAGATCTCTTTTGGTTTATAGTCCTCTGGCGCTTTATTTAGCCACCAGTCCATCTGATCGAGTTTGAGCAGACCTTCTTGAGAACCTACATACTGTGCTACAGACATCGGATTGATCGGTGCTAGCATTAGCGCTTCGAGTGGTGTTTTGCCTAGGGCCAATGCTCCGACAAAAGTAGAAGCCCAAGCGTCACCACAACCTGTTCTCTCTAGGGGAGGTCTTGGATCTGGGTAAATGGGCATATGATAATAATGATCACCATCGTACATATAGGCACCTTTTGGACCGTCGGTAACCAGACACAATTTTGGTCCTAATACATGTAGTTGTTTTAAGATCTTTTTTGGATTTCCTTCGAAGTCTATTTTATTGCTGATCTTTACATCATGAAGTATTCTTTCTGCTTCTTCTAAGTTTACCACTAGAACATCGGCTCTTTTGTATATAGATTCAAGTTCATTGAATCCCATTTTTATTTGCATAGAACCCGGTTGAAAGGCTAATTTAACCTTTGGGTTTGAGTGAAGATAATCAGTAATTTCTTTGTGGTAACCGATATTGGCCCCAACTGATGTCAGATAGATCCATTTTGTATTTGGTAATTTTGGTAACTTATACTCATAAGGAACATGATTGACCAATATCGTTCGGTCTACATCATACCAAAGAACAAAATGATAATTTGTTGGTTTGTTTTTATTAACTTTGACGTATGAGATGTCTAAATTGTTCTTTTGTAATTCTGCGCGACATTCAATTCCATTCTGATCGTCGCCAACATTTGAGACGATTGTTGTTTTGAGACCCATTCTGACTAGGGCTACCGAAGCATTGGCGGCATTACCAACTGCTTTGACTACCTTGGCAAATTCAAATGGTACTTTGTCGCCAAAACGCAAACAAAGTTCACAGGTATGATGATTTACTTTGCAATTGATATGAGCATCTTTGAGTCGTATGAAAGCGTCAGTAGTAATATCTCCAATGCAAACTATGTCAAATTGTTTACCAAACATGGGGATATTATATCATGATATCTGTGATAGAATGCTATTAATTATGAAAACTTTAGCTGAGTACATTGCAATTGCAAAACAAAATAAACTTGCTATCGGTCATTTCAATGTTTCTTCGATAGATGGTATTTGGGCAGTTGCAGATGCTGGTAGAGAGCAAAATACGCCGGTTATTATCGGTGTCTCCGAAGGTGAAAGAGATTTTATAGGAGTAAAGCAGGTTGTTGCAATAATAAAGAGTATAAGAGAAGAGAGAAATCAGCCAATATTCTTGAATGCCGATCACACTTATTCTTTTGAAAGAGTAAAAGAAGCAATCGAAGCTGGTTTTGATTCAGTAATATTCGATGGAGCAGGATTATCATTTGAAGATAATTTAGAAGCAACCAAAAAATGTGTTGATTTTGCAAAAGATCACAAATCATTAAGTGGTAATAAGATTTTGGTGGAAGGAGAGCTTGGTTTTATAGGTAAATCATCAAAGATTTTAGATGAAATACCAGTCGGTGCAATTATTACAAAAGAGGCAATGACCAAACCTGAAGATGCAAAACATTTTGTCGATTATACAGGCATAGATTTGCTAGCTCCAGCTATCGGTAACATTCATGGCATTGTTCGCGGAGGTGATCCAGCTCTAAACAATGACCGAGCCAAAGAAATATGTGAAGCAATATCAGTTCCTATTGTTTTACATGGTGCTTCTGGTAACACTTCTTCCGATATAAAGGGTACAATACAAGCTGGAGCAGTAATAGTTCATGTAAGCACTGAGCTTCGAGTTGCATATCGTGCTGGATTAATGAAATCTTTGAGCATAGATCAAGATGAGGTGTCGCCATATAAGTATTTCAAACCAGCCAAATTGGCTATGCAGAGAGTGGTTGAGGAAAAAATTAAAATCTTTGGTATAATACAATAATTAACATGTCATCAGGAATAGAATTTGAAGAAGATAATTTTAGTAAGAATTACGCAAAACCTGCTAATTCTCAACAAAATTACTCGTATAACAATTATGGTTCACAACAACAGGGTGAGCGTGGTTTGACTGGCTGGCTTATGAAGCATGGTTTGGCAAAGTCTCCACAGGGTGCGCAAATGGTCATGCTCATTATTGTAGTTATCAATATGATCATTACTGGAGTCTTTTTGACATTTTTATTATAAATTTTATTAGTTAATTCAATATTATTATGTTTTTTTCAAGAGTAAATTTACCTAAGTCTACAAGAGTTATTTTGGTAGCAGTGATTGTTTCCAATATATTCGTTATCTATGCCGTAGTTTCTGGTTTGGTTTAATTATTGTTTAATAAATACTAAATTTACTATTTTATGATTAATAATTTATTTAATAAGAAAACCAAGCTAGCCCGAGGTTTTACCTTGATAGAATTGTTGGTTGTTATATCAATCATTGGAATGCTGGCGTCGGTGGTTTTGGTGTCCTTGCAAGGGGCGAGAACAAAAGCACGTGATTCAAAACTTTTAGTCAGTATGGGTGAATGGAAAAAGGCACTTGAGTTGTATCGTTTGGACAATAATAAATATCCCGGTGCTGGTACTGACGGTAATTGGCATGCCTATACTAATTGCGGTAATAACGTCGACGGATCTGGAAATGTTCATCTTCTGACCGAAAATGGCTTTTTTGATGCTAATTTTAAGAGTAAATATATGTCAGTCTTACCTGATGAATTAGCTACATGCGGTATACAGTATGTTGCTTTTACTGGATCTACAAATGGTACATCTGCTGCTTGTGCAGTACCTGGAAGTCCAGTTTTCCATCCTGATGGCTTTAATGGTGCCGTTGCAGCAGGTGAGCCTTACGCTTATTTATTTATTGTTGCCACCGTTGCAAATCCTTCAAATGTTAGTTATCCGGTTGTTGTGTGGCCAGACGCTACAGGAAACTACGTTCCAAATTATAATTATAATGTAAGATGTATTCTAGGCCCAAAACTTTGATTTAATAGACATGTTTGATTTAGTCAAAAGCCCCATCTGGGGCTTTTGACTATTTTCGGTATACGTGTATAATAGCTCGCATGCTGTCATTAGATATAAAAAAGCGCGATATGAAGGTGAGTGCCGATAATGTTCGCAAGTCGGGCTCTATTCCTGCTGTATTCTATGGTCCAAAAGAGACCTCTACTCCTATAGTAGTAGATACTATCCAATTCAAAAAGGCTTGGAAAAAAGCTGGTTCTTCATCAGTTATTATTCTCAAAGATGAGGCCGGCAACGAACACGAGTCTCTCATTCATGAAGTCGATATTCATCCTCTTACCGATGAACCTCGTCATGCTGATTTCTATGTTATCGAAAAGGGTAAGAAGGTAAAGGTTGCAGTTCCATTGGTATTCGAGGGTGTTTCTCCTGCGGTCAAGGATCTTGCAGGTATCTTGGTAAAGGTTCGTCGCGATCTAGATATTGAGGCCGCTCCTCGTGATTTACCACAAAACATTATTGTCGATATTTCTAAGCTAGCTCTTCTTACTGATGTTATTTTGGCAAAAGATCTTCCAGTTCCATCTGGAGTTGAAATAAAGATTCCAGCCGATGAGGTTATCGCTTCTATTGCGGTTGCCAAGGAGGAAGTCGAAGAAGCTCCTACAC
>CAZVXQ010000048.1:0-5739 GCA_964630815.1 uncultured Candidatus Saccharibacteria bacterium
AGGTACGATAACTTATCAATTAGATTATTATTATATTATTTTAATATCATGCCACTAAAGAAAATTATCTTCGGAATTACGGTCTTATCGGTTTTTTTGGTTCCACTCTTTCCGCTCATCGTTGCAAATTCATTCTTTTTCCCATTTATAACGGGTAAAGCATTTTTCTTTAGATTGCTTATTGAGATCGCTTTTGCTGGTTGGGTGATTTTGGTCTTTATGGATGCAAAATATAGGCCAAAGTTTTCTCCTGTGACAATAGCGGTTATTGTCTTTACTTTGGTGGGGCTGGTGGCAGATCTTCTTGGTGTCAATCCAGTTAGAAGTATTTGGTCAAACTTCGAGCGTATGGAAGGTTGGATTACGATTGCACACCTCGCAGGTTTCTTCTTTGTAATATCAAATCTTTTTGGTCATTATGAAAGTAATAAAAAGCTGTGGCACAAATGGTTTGCTGCAAACTTGGGTGTTGGTACAGCCGTTGGGGTATATGGATTGCTTCAGATTGCAAACGTATTGGCTATTCACCAAGGAAGTACTCGTATCGATGCTTCTTTGGGTAACTCAGCGTATATGGCGGTGTATATGCTATTTATGGTCGGTCTTTCAGTTTTTGTTTTGTTATCTGAGAAAGATCGCTGGAGTTTTAAGATTGTTGGCAAGGATATAAATCTTACCTTGTATTGGACATTCTTTGTTTTGTCAGTCATTGTCTACGCTTCATTGTCTAATGGTCAAAGTATAAATGCATTCTTTGAGGCGTTGAGATCATTTATAAGTTCAAATACCATCTTATTTATTGTAGGTACATTGGCTACTGTACTCTCTCTAATATACCCATACAGAGTGTTGCCTCTGTTATTTAGCTTTTTGATCTTCCAGACGCAGACTAGAGGTACCATTTTGGGTCTTATCGGTGGAATAATTATTTCTTTAGCATTGTATGCTTTGTTTGCAAAAGGAAAAGCGAATAAGTCTAGATTGATTAGTGGTGGAGCAATTATTGCAATTATTCTTGTTGGAATTATTTTCTGGTCAAATAAAGAGAGTAGTTTTGTAAGAAATAATGAAGTCTTAAATCGTCTAGCAACGATTTCTTGGTCTGATGTAAAAACTCAAGCCCGAGGTTATATCTGGCCAATGGCGGTCAAAGGTGCGCTAGAGAGACCATTGTTTGGTTGGGGTCAGGAAAATTTCAACTATATATTCAATGCAAATTACGAGCCAGCTATGTACGCTCAGGAGCAATGGTTCGATCGTGCACACAGTGTCTTTTTGGATTGGTTTGTTGCTGGTGGTTTCGTTGGTTTATTGGCCTATTTGTCTTTGTATGTTTTGTTGCTAATAAATATTTGGAAATCTTCACTAACGGTTGCAGAAAAATCAGTGCTTACAGGATTGGTTGCAGGTTATTTCATTCACAATATTTTCGTCTTCGATAACATTGCAAGTTACATAATGTTCTTTGCAATTCTTGGTTTTGCTGATTCACAATTTGCTGGCAAGCACAGAGTTTTGTTTGGTAATAAAACTTTCCAAAAAGATACTATCGAGTATGTTGTATTACCGATCGTAATAGTCTTCTTCATCTTTGTCGTTTACACCGTTCAATATCGAGTTGTAAAAGCAAATACAAGATTAATTGACGCATTAATCTCATGTTCTGGAGGTGGTACACCTGATGCAAGCCTCTATGAAAAGGCTTTGGCAGTCGATTCTACTACTGCCAATCAAGAGATTAGAGAGCAAATCCTAAATTGTTCACTTAGGGTTATAAATGCACCACAAGCTCCTGGTCCAATGAAGCAGGCTTTCTTTGCTTTGGCTATGCAAGAGATACAAAATCAAACAAGTTACGCTCCGAAGGATGCTCGTATGTATGTTTTGGGTGGTTCTTTCATGAATGGAATTGGGCAATATGCTGAAGCTGTAACATTGCTCGAAAAAGCTTTGGAACTCTCACCAAGAAAGCAGTCAATCATATATGATTTGGCAACAAGTTATATAAATCTCAATACCAATATGGATAAAGCAGTTGAGATTATGAAAGGCGCTTATGAATCGGCAAAAGATAATACTCAGGCCAAGATATCATATGCAACTACTTTGATTTCTGCCGATCGCGAAAAAGAGGCAAAGGAATTGTTCAAAGATGATCCATCTGCTCTCAATGTTATACAAATTGCTCAAGCTTACACAGTAAAGAAGCAATATACGAAAGCGATCGAAGTATACAAAGCTCTACTCAAATCTAGTCCAAAGGATATAAATTATCTTAGTCAATTGGCTCAGACACAGTATCTTGCTGGTCAAAAATACGCAGCAATAGAGACATTGAAAATTATTTCAGCAGATAAACCAGAATTGAAAGCACAAGTAGACGAAGCAATAAAACAGATACAAAGGCAGTAGGAAAACGCATATGTCAGACATATGTAACTGTGGATAACTATTTGCAAATAAGGTAACTACATGGTATAGTACTTGCATGTGATGTCCGTGTGAGAATCCAGTATAAATGTTTCGCAAAGTCCCGCCTCGGCGGGCTTTTGCGTTATTGAGTTAATTATTGGTTAGATTTGCTATAGAGGTTTCTACAGAGGTGACACCTCTGTTTTGCATTTGTACGATGTTAGGTTATAATTAATACGGATTGTACAAAAATTTGTACCAAATGACGGCGGCGGCTGTACTCACATATATTTTTTAAACATTTTATTTGGAGCTCACACCCGTCGCCATCATTTGGCGCAAAGCGATTATTATAATTTTTCGACGACCATGAATATTCAGGAACACGTATCGCTTTCGCAATATACTACTTTCAAAATTGGTGGACCTGCCAAGTTTTTTTGTAGTATAAGGTCAGAAAAAGACTTAATAGAAGCATTGGAATTTGCAAAGACAAAAGGTTTGCAATTCTTTGTTATTGGAGGAGGCTCAAACTTGCTTGTAGCTGATGAAGGGTACAATGGATTGGTTATTAAAATCGATATGCTTGGAATCGCTTATTCCCAAAATTCAGTTTCTGCTAGTGCCGGAGAAAATTGGGATAATTTTGTAAATGAAACTATTATGTCCGGATATTATGGTTTGGAAAATCTTTCGGCTATTCCTGGTACGGTAGGTGCGTCTCCAGTTCAAAACATCGGCGCCTATGGTGTCGAAGTTTCTCAATTTGTACAATCAGTCAGAGTTTTTGATGTTCGCAAAGAGCAATTTGTCGATCTAAAAAATGAAGAATGTCAATTTTCATACCGAGACAGTGTTTTCAAACAGCAAAAAGGCAGGTTTATTGTAATTTCTGTAACATTTAATCTAAAAAAATCAGATCAAGTTGGATCGGTTGCAGTTAATACAGAATATAAAGACCTTCAAGAATATTTTTCAGAAATGAAATTGGGTCGCAATCCAACCGCGCTTGAAGTACGCAATGCAGTCATTTTGATAAGGAATAGAAAATTACCAGATTGGCAGAAATGGGGTACAGCCGGTTCATTTTTTAAAAATCCAGTAATTCCAATTCAGCAGTATGTAGATCTAAAACAAAAATATATAGATTTGCCTGGATTTCCTGAATGCGACGGGTCAATGATCAAAGTTTCACTTGGTTGGATTTTGGATAAAATTTGTCATGCAAAAGGCATGGCTGTTGGCAATGCTTATGTTTATGAAAAACAAGCTCTGGTATTGGTGGCAAAACCAGGAGCAAAAGCTTCTGAGGTTATTGAGCTTTCGAGGCGTATTCAAGATATGGTAAAAGAAAAAACTGGTATTGTGGTTGAAGCGGAGGTTGAGTGGGTGGTTTAAGGGGTACAGAGGTGACACCTCTGTAAAAAATATAAAAAGTTTGCCCGCAACTAGTGTTGCGGGCGGTGAAATTTTGTGTAGGCATTCACATGAGCTTTTGTGGGTACCTAACCCACATGCAGATCGTACTCGAGTACGACAGGGTGAACCCGATCGAGACGAGTATGAGCGGAATGTCCTTGCGGACTACTCCGTACATCAACCAGGCAAGGATCGCTAGTAGGTATATCACCTGAAGCTCGACTGCCACCTTACCTCGCGATTTGTTGACCTTGATGGTGTGAAGCCTGGACAAAGGATGACCAAATGCCCAAGCCAGAAAAGATGGTGAAGAGAGTGGCAGACCAAATTCCATTGATCATGACCGCAAGCAACCCTGCATACGTCACAGTCAAAGACCACTCCTTCCAGCTTCGCTTCCCATACATCATGAATCCGATGTAGAGGGGAAGCGAGAAACCGACTCGAAGCCAACCCTGGAACTTCATGGGGAAACTCTCCCTCTGAATTCCGTAAACCAGGAAAGCTGTGAACATGGCAAGGAATGTGGTCACCCACACTCCCGAGACGGACTCTGCGGTCCGCCGGCCGTCCGGGTTCTTTTTCCAGACGGCTTTGTTTTGTTTCCATAGACCCCACGAGCCGATGATCCCGAAGATCATGGCTGCGTAGCCCATGGCACTCTCAAGGTTCATTTCAAAAACTATTATAACACAAAGTAATGAAATAAGTCAATATTGATCCTGAATATTTTATATTATATACTTTATATACAAAACGCTCTTAGCGAGCAAACGCCTCTCGAAAGAGGGGAGAAATGAAGAAGTCATCAGATAAGTTTTCTGATGGCTTTTTCTATTTTAATGAAATTCTTCCAATCTAAGAAACTGATTCGATTTATTAGTTGTTTTGTATCGATTGGCCTCATTTGAGTCAATATTGCAGAGGCTTGCCTTCCTTCGACTATCCCGACATTTAAATAGTATTTATTTTTCTTTAGCGAAGTTGTTAGCGGAATTATCCAACAGAGTTCTTTGCTGAATCCTCTAAAAATGACAACAGGTCTTTCTGAATTTTCATTATCTCCATCTTCTTCGAAGCCAATATTTACTCCCAAAGAGCACCACCAAATATCGCGCTCTAGATAAGGTGGATTTTTGGCACTAAAATTGATTGATTTTTTCTTCGAATTCCAGGTGTCAAAATCTTTTAGCATCAGGGAATTTTATCATTAAGTTTTAAAGAATAATATTTTCAAGTGTGGTTGTTTGTTGCACAGTAAAATTGACGTTCCAACCAATTAAAAAATATGCTAAAGTGGCTTCATTATGTCATTTTTCGATATATTCAAACGGAACAATCATAGTGGTGCTTTGAAGGCCTTCGAGCCAATTGTGACAAAGATAAACGCCCTTGAACCTTCCATGAAAGCTCTTAGTGATGATGAGCTCAAAGCCAAGACAGCCGAATTCAAAAAGCGACTCGATATTCAGGATACAGACACAAAATCAATCATCAACAAAAAATTATTGGATATTCTGCCAGAGGCATTTGCTGTCGTCCGCGAAACCTCTCGACGAACTCTGGGCCAAAGACATTTCGATGTGCAACTTTTGGGAGGAATGGTTCTCAATTCTGGCTCAATAGCTGAGATGCGTACTGGAGAAGGTAAGACCTTGGTTGCAACCTTGCCAGCATATCTCAATGCTCTCACTGGTCGTGGGGTACATGTGGTTACGGTCAACGACTATCTTTCGAGACGTGATGCGGTTTGGATGGGTCAGATCTATAGCTTCTTAGGACTTAGTGTTGGAGTAATTAACCACGAGTCTTCTTTTGTTTATGATCGGGAGGTCTCGTACGCAACAAAGGATCCTCGGGACACGCCGTCGGCGCTTGCTAGCGCCGCGGCTGGTTCTCGCTCGCCTA
>CAZVXQ010000049.1:0-5599 GCA_964630815.1 uncultured Candidatus Saccharibacteria bacterium
TTAATGACATTTTATATTTCTATATTCTATTTTTAATAATGATCAATCTTATCACAAAATTGAGAGTATAGACCACAAATATAAATAGTGCTATTCTACTCATGAATCAAGGAAAGGAATACCTTGAAAGTAACTCTCACATTCAAATACTACAAAAGGATCGGGGAACGAAAAATGTCTCTTCCGATGGCGGAACGTAATGGCTTACCAACTACACTGATCACAGAATGCGAAAACTATTTGCAGTTGGATTTTGCAGCACTAACTGCATTTCGTGGCTATGTGACCAATTACGGCCTGACGCTCCCCCCTAACCTCATTGTCGAGTTCACTCCAACACCCGAAGACTCGTCTCGTTCTGTATGACTACGCCAACAAAGAAATTGCCACTTCACTGTTGGCGATTTCTTTTTCTTTAATTCTAAAATATATATGCACTTTCCTTTACGTTATTTTCATCAAACCTGTTACAATTAGAAAATGAAAAAAAGCATTATCCTCGGCGCGATAATTATAGTCGCAATTGTTATCTTCTATATTGCAAGAAGTCAATTCTCCACTATCTACGTTTCTGACAATAAGCAATTTTTTTATGATGAAAGAAATTCAACTTTCCAAATTGAGGGCAATAGAATTACCCTAATCAATGGCAAATCTCTAACAGATTCGAAAAGTGGTGCAACCTACCGATATTTCGGAAATAGTGCCAGAGGAGATCTCAACGGTGATAAGATTCCGGATTTAGCATTTCTTGTAACACAAGAAACCAGTGGCTCTGGGATATTTTATTACGCCGTAGTAGCAATACAAGAAAATTCTGGATATAGATCGATAGGTACAGCTTTCATTGGCGACCGCATTGCCCCACAAACAACCGAAATCAAATCCAACACACTAACTATCAACTATGCTGACCGCAAACCTGATGAACCTTTTTCAACCAAACCATCAATTGGCAAATCGGCTCGTTTCATTATTTCAAAAGACAACTTGATACCACTCAATAAATAATATCAATCATAAAGTAGGGTTGAAAACAAAACAGTAAAATGCTACATTTGTCTAGGATTTGCACCGATCATGAGTCGATGCAAAAAATGAAAGGTTAGAAATATGAATGACAAAGCTAGATCAGTTATAAGCGAGCCACAACACATCACGGTCAACTGGCGAGAAGAAAAAAGCTTCAAAGCCAAAATCAGGATTACGGGCGAAATGCCTGACAGAAATGGAAATCTGGGGACTCACGGAGCCTATATGGCAATTCCAAACAAGTCCTATCGGAAAAGTCTAACCGAGTTGGACGAGGGTAACCCTTCGAACAACTAATGCCCAGAAATGGGAAAAGGTGTGATGTATATTTCATCACGATAACCGAGTAAATTGGAAAAACAATCAATCCATGAACTCAACGTAAACCGTTTAGCGCAAGCTGGCGGTTTTTTATTTTCATAATCCAATCTATTATCACTGAATACGTATTTGCCCAACCTTCAAATTGAAGATACTATATATTAATGAACAAAAAATTACCCGAAAATGTAAGATCAAAATTTGATGCAATTATAGATGTGCGGACAAAAGAAGAGTTCGAGGAAAGTCATATAGAAGATGCTATCAATATAGACATTTATTCACCAAGTTTCCAAGGTACCATCACCGATCTCGATAAAACAAAATCATACCTTATCTATTGCACTTCAGGAGGACGAAGTCTGCAAGCAACAATGTTCATGCGAAAAAACGGTTTTACCAATGTTGAGAATCTTGGTGGAGGAATAAGTTCTATATAATAATTAATTTACGCCGAGGTACTTCATCAGAAACATGATCAAAATACCGGCAATGAAAACTAACATAAGTGACATCGATTTTTTGATACCTGTTTCTTGCTTTATTTCTGGAACAAGATCAGATGAAGCGATATAAGCAAAACCGCCAGCTGCAACAGGCATCAAGTATGGCAAAACTGTCTCGATATGCTGAAAAGCAAAAAAGCCTATAATACCACCAAGAACGGAACTCAAAGAGACTACAAAATTGAGTAACAGAGCTTTTCTGTGAGCAAAACCAGAATAGATAAGGACACCATAATCACCTATTTTGTGAGGTATTTCATGCAAAGCAAAGGCGATAGTTGTAGCGAAGCCAATTTTTATATCAACAATAAAAGCACCAGCTATAACCAAACCATCAATAAAATTGTGAATGCTGTCACCAACCAAATTGATATATCCCAAAGGATGAATAGTAGAACCTGTAACATGACAATGATGCCAATGAATGATTTTTTCGATGATAAGAAAACTGACAAAAGATGTGAGGAAAATACCAAATAACGCATCGAGATCTAGAAATTCTCCGGCCTCTGGCAACAAATGCAAGAAAGCGCCACCCAGAAGTGATCCGGCCGAAAGCGCTACTAAGAAGACAACAACTTTCTCAAAACGATCCTTTTTTATAAAAGCAAAAAGAGTTGTAAAAAGAACAGTTAGGGCTATAGCGATTGTGCAAACAACGATTACAAACAAAGTACTCATTACTTTTATTAATTAACTATTAAACTTTATTAATATACAGTATTTACTAGATAACCAAAGTTGTCAAACATATTATCACTAAACTAATCAAGCTTTATTTTTTCTATATCCTGATCAACTTCATCTTCAATTTTCTTAAGTTCCTTGTCTAGTTCATTTCTAGCCATAAATTCTTTGTTTTTTATTTCATTTTTATTTTTTGAGCTAGCCATAAAACGAATGTAATCATAAAGATCTTGTTTCAAATTATCGAAGCTTTTGTGAACGGATTTTTCCACTTCTGAAATTTTCTTACCCTTTCGAAGATCATTTTTCCTAGACCTTCTCCAAAGTATAAAGAGAATGATCAAGACAATAATAAGTATAGCTAATAATGTCATAATAATTTTGAAATAACTGATAACTAAGCCACCAATTCTCACGTAATTTGGCTCAACAACGTATACAACTACCGGATCAGATAATTCACTTTGGCCACCGGTATAAGTCACATTGCGCGCTTGTATTCTATAAAAACCTGCTTCTGTATATTTGCTTATCTCTGCCTCGAAACGTCCATCTGTTCCAGAAATTGTTTCCTTTATTGTAGGCAATTCTGAGTCCTTTTGGATATTTATTTGGATACGAGCATTTGATAATCCTAGCCCTTTTATTTGAAGACTATCACCTCGTATAAGCTGTCTAGGCCAATCTGTAATAATCGGCGCTTCCAATAATTTGGTTACGGTACCAGATTGATTTAATGGTTCCGTCTTCACTGTTTCGGTCTCGGGCCCCTGTTTTGGAATCTCTTTTTTTGGCAAAATTTCAAAATTCGCATCTTCTAAATCAACTATCACATTTGTCCCCTGTCCATCATTTGCAAGAAGTGAAGCCGAGCTAAATTTTATATTAGCGGTACCAACATTTTTTGGTCGAAATGTTATTCTTAATATTGTTCCATTTTTACCAAAAAATCCTGGACTCGGCAGACCACCAGAAAAAGTTATAGAACCTGTACCATTGGAAAAGCCTGGCTCTTGTGGCCAGAGAGTTAAAATCGATTTTGATGAACTAACACTAACAACCTCTAACTTTGAATTATCGAAAGTTAGTTGACCAGTAACAGCATTGATAGGCTGAGTACCTGTATCGACATAAATCACCACCGAAAAAAGATCACCAACATTGTACTTGCCACTATAGGGAGACACAAAAATTCTAGCATTGAAAGCCGCGTCGACTACACTCATCGGTACAGTCCATAAAATAACAAATAAAATAATATATATTAACTTTTTCATCTTCGCCTTTTATTATTCAATAATACTTTTTTTGTCACAAAAAATGTAATAAGAATAACCAAAATTATAAGAATAATAATGAGTAAAATGTTAATAATTGGACTAAACCATTTGAAAATAGAAGCATCTGTATAATTGCCCTTGGCATCATAAGCTCGAATAATTATCTTATTTGCCCACTTTTGATATTTTAGAAAATATGGAGATTGTACGTTTGTTTCCTTATAAATATACGAATCAAACAAACTTGAAATAAGCCATGGCCATTCTTCGACATCGTAATGAGATATACCCGAATCCTTATCAACCGCGGAAAATGCAACAAAATATTCACCGTCACCAAGATCATTATTTGAACTAATTATCGGAATAAAGTTTTCAGGAACAACAATATCTTCACCAATCACCTTAGAAATCACATTTGAAGCTACTTCATTTTGTTTTTTTATAATGGAAAGTTTCAATGATCTTGACGTAACACCTTGTGCAACTGTTCCTTCGCCATCATTCAACAAAATATTTGTATCTTTTACAGAAATTTCTCTCGTTCCCAAAATATCTCCCGAGACAACGAATGATAATAGTTGACCCCTAGACCCACTATAACCACCTGGCAAACCTCCAGTAAAATAGATCGTATTATCTTTATAATTGATACTCGGTTTATCTACCCAAAGTGTCAATATTGATGAACCATAACGTATATCTTTGATCTCCAAACCTTTTTCAACGACTATTTTGGCACTCAATGTGTTTACTTGTTGCTGAAGAGTATCGATGAAAAGAGATACTTCAATGTTTCTACCTTGCTCATATGTCTTTTGACTTGATTCCAAATAATAAACTTGCGCAGAAACATTATTTGTGAAAATAGATGTAACTATAAGAGCAAAAATAAATATAGAAATGTTTTTTTTCATTTATTAAATTATATCACTTAACCTGTCCACCAATACAACATGATTGAAAAATCAATAACATTAACTTTTTTATCCCTGTTTATATCAGCACAAATATTTTTTGGATTAGTCTGATTCCAGAAGAACAACAATATCGAAAAGTCTACGATATTTATTTTATTATCTTTGTTTATATCACCATGAGTACTACAACTCGGACCAAGAGGTGTCGGTTTTGTTCCTACTGAAACATCGGAATCAGCTACCTTGAAGGCAACAACACCAGAAAAAGCAGATATCAAATCTTTTCCAATCAGCGTTTGAGATTTTGTTGTATGGTCACCTTTTTCCAATTCTTCTGTATTAAATAGATACGACCAATATCCAACACGGTCAGTCTTTGCTGTTTCAATAAATGTTTTCTCAGAATTGACATAAAGTTTTACGTCAGATTTTGGATACGCAAAGCCGAAGAATTTTATATCATTACCAACCTTAACTTGAGTCTTATCGGCAGCTATCGTAGGTGCAATAATTATATCTGATAAGGTAGTTATACTTGCTTTGTATACAGTCACGGTGATGTTGGTTGTTACTGAATGTCTATTATCAGAATCAACTGCATAAACAGAAACTGTATATATACCTTCATTGACATCGATTTTTCCATCCCAATCTCCATTTTGGTCGGCTTTTAGATTTAGAGCAATTATTCCATCTCTCAATACCACAAGATCAGAATATGGGTATGATTTACCGGATACAACTATTCCCGATCCAACTGGAGTTGTTGGACCTCCACCTGCCCCTCCTCCACCACCCCCACCGCCCCCGCCTCCACCAGGTGGCACACTTGGAGTAGGAGTTGGTACGACAC
>CAZVXQ010000050.1:0-2659 GCA_964630815.1 uncultured Candidatus Saccharibacteria bacterium
TTATGGGCTTCACGCGCAAATTCTCTTGCTAAAACTATAGGATTTTTGTTTTGTTGGTCCATCACGTTCTTATTTCTCCAAACAAACCTGGTTATGCATATTCCAAATAAGGTCCGAAACTACAAAAGAATTTTCAGCATTGCTTGTGAGTAGATGGCTGATTACCTTCCGATACTCGATCATGCTATCTTTGTGAGCCTCTTGAGGTGTTTTACCCTTAATCAAAGATAAAGCTACCTGGTTCGAAGTTTCAAAGAAAGGCTGTGCATAAGTATCTTTCAAAGGATCATTTACTAGAGCTTTGTCGGTCCAAAAGCGAAAGAGTTCACCATAACCAATAAAAGCCTTACAACCTTCTTTCACTGCCTGTGGTCCAAGTGTTTTTCCAGAGTCGCATGAACGCATGTAGACCACTTTATCTTTAAGCAAATGAGAATTCTTACCAGATTCAATAATAATTTCTTCATTCTGACCGGCAATGCAAGTATTATTCCCGTGACCATTGAAAATAACCAACTTAGGTTTTTGTTTATTTAGATAACTCTCGACGAGCTTACGAGAAGCCTTTTCTTTTTCAAGATCAGTAACTCCTGACATCCTCTTCTTGGCTTCTTTTACAATTTCCTCACTCCAATAGTAGAAGTAGTGAGTAACCAATTCATATCGAGGACGAGTAATAAGGAGTGACATTGGACATATTAAGCTACTGGTAAATCTTGGAGGGAGCGAAGGAAAAAGAGTTGAGACTCAATGAGCTTTTTTCCTATTTCAGTCTGATTTTTTACTTCCTCGATAAGAGCTTCAACTGACATAGGTTCTTTGTCACTTCCAACAGAAAGGTTCGCATTTGAAGGTATGGTCTTCAAACGAGCAATAACCAAGTTGATAATATCTTGGGTTAGAGGTTCTTGGTTGTTAGTTGGATTATGATTCATATTTATTATTCAGTTGGAATAAATTTAAGCTCGACCAATTTCTCTAGAATTTTAGTACCGAGTTCTGTGTCACCATTTATCTCTCGATAGGCCACTTCCCAAGTGATAGGTCCACCCTGATCTGCACCCAAATCCAAAACAATCTCCTTACGAAGATTCATAGGAAGATTGGCGTAAAATTTAAAAAATTTGTCTTTCATATTCATTGGTTATAGAAAGGGACCACCTATTTCTCTTTAACAACACTAGTATACTCCAGAAGCCAGTAAACTCAAAATCATCTTACTAAGACGATATTTCGACTCTGAAGTTACTAAACGGGTAAAGGAAAACGCCACACAGGTTGGCGTTTTCTAATACGACGTATTGTATCAAAACTTAAACACAAAATCCTTAAAATAAATCTTCTCGTCCTTGTCAGGTGCCCAAGTTTCGTCATTTCCTCCAAAGAAGACGGCGAATTTGAACATGTCTATACCAAAAGAGTCGTCTTTTCTGAAGCGTAGGGTTAAATTACACACTTCCTCTCCATCGAGCCAAGAAATTATCTTTCCGTCTTCTTTTCCTGGGGTATTCATTTTTACATACGTCTTTATTGTATGCCACACATCTTTTTTCATGTAGACCCAATCTTCACGTGGGGTGTTTAAGGTCTTCCACATATCTGGAGTAATAATGATTTGTTTATTCTGAGCTTTAGTCCAAATGAAATCGGTCCCCCAATTTTTTCCTGTAGCTCTATCCATGTGATAGACATATTGTTCTAACATTCCAAGTTCACGCCACATTACTCGAGCGGAGAAGCCATCTGCTTCTGCTGTACTCTTACCTCCCATGGGCTGAGAACCACCACAGAAGCCAGGGAGCTTGCCTCCACGCTTGAAGTCGAAATCCTTATCCACTTTGAATTGATACTCGACCGTCGCTTCTTCATAAGTTTTACCGAACCATGCACCCCATGAAGTACCTCCATCATCAGGACCAGTTTTGCCTTTCTCACAAGTAACACAAAGTACATGTTCTCCATCCATTTCCACAACTGATAGACGGCCTTCGGCTACGCCTTGGGGTTTTTTGACATTAGTCCATTGAGCCCGCCACATTTCTTCTGTGTATATTCCAAGTGGAAGTTCGTTAAAAGTTATTTTCATATTTAAAGATTGTAACATAATAATTAGTGAGGTTTAAAAATGATTAAAAAGTTGAAGCGCACCATTTCTGATGCGCTTGTTTGAAAGTTTACGGTTACTTCACCGAGTGGAAAACCACCATCACGATCAGAAGATCCAGAGCTTGGATTCACCATCGCGCACGATTTTCATCGCATGCTTGGGCTTCTCACAAATTCCATCTGAAATCTCATTTTCGTATTCCTCGAGATCATCGAGAAGGTTGGGTCCGAAGACGCAGTGCTTGGAGGAAATAATCACTCCCAGAACTGCATTGTCAGGTTGCCCATTTCCTTCACGAGGATTGAATTCGGGGTGAATGGCAAAGCTATTCTGTACTCCGAATCTCAAGGTACCTTTCTCGTCCAAACTCAGGAATGCTTCTCCGAGCTTAAGACCGAGGAGTTGCCCATAGCCGAACTTCGCCAGGTTCTCTTCTGTGGTGTTGGAACTAACGCTGAAGGTATCATCCTCCACGTTAACGTATCCAGCATCATTCAAGAAAAACTCAGGCTCATTCAGTTTATGGACATGACGGAATCCAAGTGTCATTTT
>CAZVXQ010000050.1:2669-3904 GCA_964630815.1 uncultured Candidatus Saccharibacteria bacterium
CATGATTTTTTTCATGGTTTTCCTTTTCTGTGCTGGTGCTCAATGGCGCACCTAGTTAAAGCCATTTTATTATAAAGAACTGAAATTCATCTGTTTCGTCCTTTGGGACTCATCAGTCGGAATATCATTCCGAGACAGACGATATGATTTGTATCATACCAACAATTTCCGCTTGTCGAGCGCTTCGGAGCTTCCCCGAAGAATTACGGACACATTAACGCAGTGCCATCACGGTTACTGGACACTCTCCAGTAGAGACTTGTTTTATAGGTTCTCAAGCAACCTTAGTACCGTCATCTTGCTCGCTTGAACCTTAGAACGGCTCTTGCGACCTCAACCCACCGATGTTCAGGATCATCCTTATTGAACCTCCGCATATTATGCAGACGTTCAAGTAGGGGTTCACCATCTATCACCTGGTAGTATTCGGTTGGCTCTCCGTATTGGTCGGGCCAGCAAGTCACCTCGTCGACGATATACGTCCTCCAAGGCGTTGTGACTGCGTACAGATTTCCGCCCCAAACCCAATCCCAGTCACCATCAGGATCTTCGGAAAATTGGTAATGACCAATAAACCGAAAAGTGGTGCTGGTAAGTTTGAGGCAGTTGGTTTGTGTGTTTTGTGGTTTCATTTTTATATGTAACCATCTCCCACAATCACACATTTCAAAGAACTAAACTTTATGAACTTTCGACCGTGGTCGTCAGTTCAATGAAGTGGAGAATTACGGATTGAACGTAATTCTCCCATAGTCTTATTCCGATATCAGGCCACCGTCTTCTTGAAGGCTTCGACATCGAGAATATACATGGTGACGGCACGTTTCGGCACATCCTTGAGCCATGATTGCTCAATGAACTTTCGGACCGCCTCGTCGTTGCCATCATGTGCCCACAAAAGGACTTTGCCATTCTCTGTGGTGCACATACCCATGAGTGAGCCACCTTGCATCGGCAGGACCCCAGGGACTTCCATGAAGGGTTTGGTCGGTTTTTCTTGGCCGTCCATAATTCCTTTCTACTGGTGTTCAATGGTACACCTATTTAAAACCTATTTATTTAAAGAGCTGAACTCTGTGGACTAACAACTTTAAGTTGCGAATCCAGTAAAGTGCTGATTTTAGGGGAATCAGCGAACCGGAACTGTACTTACTCACACAAACGTTCGATCATAGATTTCTTCAATATCACTTTCGGTTAGATTTTTCTTACTATAAAATTGCTTCGGTTCAATC
>CAZVXQ010000050.1:3914-5270 GCA_964630815.1 uncultured Candidatus Saccharibacteria bacterium
CAGTCTTCACCGTCCATGATACAAAATCGTCTTTTAATCGAACCCCCGCGAAAGCCAAGCTGGTGAAAAACATCGTCCGGAACACTTCCTTTTCCTTTGTAACTTTCCCTTAAGGTGCGTGCTCGAAACTTTTCTTTGTCCAACCATACATATCCCTCGTAACCATCCCAGTGACTCGCTCTCTCATCTAAATATCGATAGTATCCAATATACTCTCTTCCACCTCCCCAACTAACAGAATATATGGAAATTTCGACAGAAGACGGCAGATCCGATTCCTTGTAATGATCATGGGCATGTAGTTTTACTTTCATTTGTATCCTTTGGTTGATTGTTGATTAACTTTCATCCAAGGATATTCAAAGAACTCAATGAATCTTCGATTTACATCGTCGACTCAACAAAGTGGAGAATTAGGTTCTCCATTTCCCGCGCTGCACGCGACACTCACGCTTTTATAAAGGTGACAACAATGGAGCTTCTGAATCGAAGGTAGCTCCGTCCTTCGGGTACCTTGGCACTTCAGTGAACTGCTTGTCTTTGCGCAAATCCGTGCTCCAATCCCATGTCATAGACTTTTGTCAGCAAAGGCTGAACCCTTTTGGGGTGAAGTCCCTTAACAGCAGGATGGGTGTAGAATTCACCAACTTTTTGGTGTACATCTACTTCGCCAAGATTCCGCATTGCCAAACCAGCATCAAAGATTGCGGCGACCAACTTCTCAAGTCCCCCCAGGTCTTCCCCAGAGTCTTCGAGAAATTTGATGAAGTTCTCACCACACGAACCAACTGAGAGCAGAGTGAGGTTAACAGCATCATCTTCGCCACGATCATAGAGATCCTGGGCAGTTACTTTGAAATGCGCTTGAGTACCATTTTCACTCAAGCGAATTAACAACATAATTCAACGAAACCGAACTAGTGTTCATCGGCACACCAAAGCCGTTATTTGAAAAGATCTAACTCTATGGATTCATAACCTAGGTTATGAATCCAATAAAGTGCGCCACCGAAGTGACGCTGAGGTTCCTTTCAACCTCAAAAGTGTTTACGAAGGAGGCAGATAAGTTTGGAATTTTTTCGTATCCCATTCGTACTGCAGAGAAAGTCCGTAGTCCTTTTTCTTGCCTGTACAAAAACTTATCTCCACCCAAATTCCACCGACCGTCACATTAGGAACGAAAGCCACCATGCGATTGCTCTTACGGATAGCTTTCTTTATCACCTCACGCTGTGGTGTTTCGGTCAGTAACTCAGTCAAGCCTTCCATTCCTTGCGGAATTCCGCAGGGAATGTCATGGAGGTAGCTGTGAAAAATCGTAGTGGCCGCATCGAGTACGAGCTTGATGCTCTCACG
>CAZVXQ010000050.1:5280-5593 GCA_964630815.1 uncultured Candidatus Saccharibacteria bacterium
GCATTTTTCCATTGAAACTACGATGCCAAGTGTCTGTGTTCCAAGTTTGCGATGGATCAAGGGTAACTGTCAGTTTTTTCATGATTTAACCTTTTGGGTTATGGCTCATTATGGCCAGTTTTATGTGAAGAACTTCTGTTTCGTCCTTTTGGACTCATCAGTCGGAACACACATTCCGATACAGAGAGGTTTTACATAGACCTCAGAACTATGAGCATTTTGTAAGTTAATGCACAACTTGGAACACGACTTAGTATTCGTACTCCACCATGGTCGCAGGTTTCCATTCCCCGCCTACATATCGAAAACTTCC
>CAZVXQ010000051.1:0-5556 GCA_964630815.1 uncultured Candidatus Saccharibacteria bacterium
ACCATAAGCAGGACTGCTCTTATGCCAAATTCATACCGAAAGAACATTTTGAGCAGATGTTCGTGGAATACCTGATAGAGATTACGCCGACCTTTGAATTTGAAAAGGCGTTCAAGGCAATCGTCCTCGACATATGGAAAAATAACTTTAAGAATTTTGATAACCAGAACGAGAAAATCCGTAAGGAAATGAAGAGGCTAGAAGAACAGCGACAGCATGTCTTTGAATCTCACCGAAAAGGTTTATATACGAATGAGGAATTTACAGAACAAAACGCCGTCATCAAAACACAGCTCAAAGAAAAGGCTTCTATGATTGTCGAGACTACTGATACCTCGTTCGACATGGACGAGGCACTTGAATACTGTTTTAACTTCGTCAGGAATACAGCAGAGACATGGAAAAGCCTCGCTGATAGGCCAGAATCACAGCTTCGTTTCCAAAATTTGATATTTGAGAAAAATCTAGAATTTCTGAATGAAAAATTTGGAAACGGAGAATTAACGCCTATCTACAAGCTATATCAATCATACTTATCTGATAAATCCCAATTGGTGACCCTACGGGGAGTCGAACCCCGATTACAGCCTTGAGAAGGCCGTGTCCTAACCATTAGACGATAGGGCCATAAAACTAAAATTACTTGATGTAACACGCAAACAATCTTTCCAAATGTGGCTAATTAATTCTTCTCCAACCACTCTTTTTCTTGCCTTACGAGCAGTCTATCGGCTTTTTGATGTTCTTTCAAGAGTGCTTTTACTACTCTCTCCATCCGGATAGACTGAGATCCTTTTATCAAAATAACATCATTTGGATTGATCAATGGGTACAAAGTACCAGCCACTTCGGTAGAACGATGAAAAGTCAAAACATTTTCTTCTTTCATACCTGATTTGATAGCTTCCTCGGCGGTGGCATGTGAACGACTACCGACAGTAATGAGAACATTAGCTACTTCAGCAACTTTCCTTCCTATCTCTCTATGTTGATCGGCAGAATATTTACCCAATTCCATCATATCGCCAAGAACTGCGATCTTTTGACCACCGGTCTGAATCGATTTGAGAGTTTCAAGAGCTGTAACAACAGCGTCAGGAGAAGAATTATAACTATCATCAATGATAATAGAATTATTTAGACCATTCAAAACATTCATTCTTCCTTTTGGAGATTCGTGGTTTTGGAGAGCAGTAATAACATTATCAATATTTAGACCTTTAGCTTTAGCTACCGCCACAGCACAAAGATTCGGATAAATAAGAGTACTACCTAAGACTTTTTTGTTAATTAATTCATAATTTTTATTATCTACTTGTAAGTTAAATCCATAACCTACAGGAAAATTGTTTTCATAAACAATGTGACCATTTGAACCACGGATTTCAGCATTTTGACTAAGACCAAAAGTCATAACTTTGATATTTGAATCCAACATTTTTGCAATACTTAGAACTTTTTCATCATCTCCATAAAGTATGACGGTACCCTGAGATGAAACATTGGTTGCAAGTGCTGACTTCTCTAAGAAAACTTGTTCTGCGGAATCGAAGAATTCCACGTGAACTGGAGTGCTTGCAATCTTTGTAATAACCGCAATATTTGGACGAAGCCATCGAGCAACACTCTTGATATCATTTGGATGATCGGCTCCAATTTCCAAAACCAAAGTATCAGGATAGGTTGTACGTTTCATTATCAAAACAAATCCTTTCCAAATATTTTTTGACCAACCAGAGAGGCTTTTCCATGCGTTTGGGGCACCAATGATCGTTAGTGGTAATCCTATCTCGCTATTCATGCTTTTTTCGCTTTTGCGAATATAGCCTTCCCCGCTTCTAAGGGCTGTATATATAGCATCTTTTGTTGAAGTCTTACCAACACTTCCAGTAATAGCAATAATAAACGGCTTGTATTTGGCCAAAATCAAACGAGATTCAATAGTCAAAATCAGAATAAGGATTTTCTTTATTAAAAACATAAATTTGATGTGACGACTGCATCATACCTCTTTTATCTATCTGGCGCTATATTGAAATAATTAATTAAGAATTTTGCAATTTGGTCAAATGGTTCGGTTAGAGTATCTGCTGCATACTCAGTACCTTTTGGATATACTTGAAATAGAAATACCAAATATTTTGGACTATATGCCGGAAAATATCCGAAGAATGAATGTAGGTATCGATCAGGATAATATCCACCTTTTATATGATCAGCCATTTGAGCAGTTCCCGTTTTTGCCGCAATACTATAATGTTCGTTTTTAATTTTTCCCTGAAGGAGGGTTTCATCTACAACTTTTACTAGCATATTTGTCACCTCATCGGTTGTTTTCTTTTTTAATACTGGTCCACTTTTTTGAATAGGTAAAATATTATTTGTACCGTCCGTATATCTGATTTCTCGCACCAAATGAGGAGTTATAACATAACCTCCATTAGCCAAAACAGACAGAGCTCGTGTAACAGCAATTGGGGAAACTGCTATTCCCTGTCCATATGCTGCGGTGGCAATTTCAACATCTCTTCCGGTTCGAAGATTTCCTACTATTCCAGTTGCTTCATTTGGTAGATCAATACCGGTCTTCGAACCAATACCATAACTAAAGAAATATTTTGCAAAATCATCTTTTCCCACTTTAAGAGCTATAGTAGCCGCACCAACATTGAGAGAATAACTTAGCAAATCTTGCATAGTTGTTTTACCGCGAGCTTTATTGTCATGATTTGCAATCTTTTTTCCACTAAGAGTCATCATACCTGTATCGTCATAAGTCGAATTAACATTCACAGCACCAAAATCCAAAGCCGTAGCCATGGTCAAAGGTTTGATTATTGATCCCATTTCATATGCATTCTCAACGAGAGGATTTGAAAATACTTTGACATCTTTAACATCACTTGTGTCATTAGGATTAAAGCCTGGCAAAGATGACATCGCTATTATTTCCCCAGTATTTGGATCAATAATTACACCACCAATGTTTTCTGGTTGCCATTTATTTTTTGTCTGATCCAATATTTTTTCCAAATACTTCTGAGCTGTCGGTTCTATCGTCGTCACTATATCACCTTGTTTATTGAGTAGATTTTCATCCTTCGTATTTGTATTTCCGAAAAGTTCAGCAAATAAATAATTATTTGAAGCTAAACTTGATCTTTCCAAAACACTTTCATAATACCTCTCCAAGCCATAACGACCCACAATAGCACTTGAACTTGCACTTTCACCGAGCAAACCCAATTCATGAGAAAGCATTTGATTACCGGGGTATATTCTCCAAACCTCCTTGGTTGCTCCAAGACCAGCAATTTTCAAATTGCGTATCGAAACCGCCACTTCTTCTGAAACTTGATTAGCTAACTCTTCATATTTATCATTTTGTTTACCAGCCTTTTTTGCGAACTCTTCTTCTCCGATATCAATATAATCAGAAACCGCTCTATAGACAGTTTGTGGATCCACAATCATGCTCGGATTTATATAAATTTTGTAACCACTTTTCAGTGTTGCACCCTGAACCTTTGTACCATCTTTTGAAGTAAGAAAGATCGAACCACGATTCAATATTGTCAGATTTTTTTCCACATATTGTAATTCGGCCTTTTTGACATATTCACTACCTTTCACTATTTGCAACCAATATAAAGTCGAAACTAGCGCCACTCCTACTAGTAGCGCGATTGAAAGCACTATTCTTGCTCTGATTTTGAAACTAGCGTTCATTTCTAAAAGCCATGTGATTAAACTGATCTTTATAACCAATTTTTAGCACAGGGACCTTTGAAATGTACATACTAACTTTACCTTTTGTCATTCCATAATCGTTCAAATTGTCAGGATTGATATTTCCTGAAAGACTCAAATATTGAGAATCCAATTCATCAACACTACTACTTAACTCGGTCATTTTTGCTTCTGTTTTTTGAATTAGAACTGTATTGGAAATAACCTTAAAGAGACTCAAAGAATAGATCAAAACCATTATCAAACAACCAATCAAAAAAGTATAAGAAAATATTCTGATATTTTCGTTGAATTTACTATATGTTTGTGCGATTGCTTTTGTCATCTTTTTTAATTATTATTTTGTCTTTTCTAAAATTCTTAATTTGGCACTTCTTGACCTCGGATTTTCTATCATCTCTTGTTCTTTGGCTGTAATTGGTTTTTTTGTAATTATTATTGCTTCATCGTTTAGTTTTTCTTTGAAAAATTCCTTTACTATCCTATCTTCCAAACTATGAAATGAAATAACTGCAAATCTTCCTCCCTTATTCAATACTTCATAACCTTTTTTCAATCCTTCTTTGAGAGCACCTAACTCATCATTAACTGCTATCCTCAAAGCTTGAAAAGTTTTTGTAGCCGGATGAATCCTACCTCTTCTATAAAATCCTGGAACTGATATCTTTACCAATTCCGCTAATTCTGTTGTTGTTTCGATAGGTTTTTTCAATCTATAATTTACTATTGCCCTAGCGATCCTCCTTGCAAATTTTTCTTCAGCATAACCAAAGATAATATTTGCAATAACTTCTTCGTCCCATTTATTGACAATGTCTTTTGCCGTAAAAGGATAATCGAGAGGATTGCCCATAGTCATAAGTAATGGCTCATCTTTTTGAAAAGTAAATCCGCGTTTAGAATTATCCAATTCATCTGATGAGATACCGAGATCAAGCAAGATTAAATCAACTCCAGAAATATCATACTGAGCCAAAACTTTATCTAAATTACGAAAATTTTCATTTTCTAATATCAGATTTTTGCTTTGATTCTTTAGGATGATTTTGGCTCGATCAAGTGCTTGTTGGTCACGATCAAGACCTACAATAAGGTCCAATTTGCCACCAAGCGATTTTGCAATCGCAAGAGCGTGTCCAGAACCACCCAAAGTACCATCTAGATATAACTTGTAACTTTTATTAGTTACGAGCCCATCAACAACTTCATTTAAAAGAACAGCTTTGTGCACACTTTCTCTAACTTTGGCAATCTCCATATATTTAGATCATGCCAGCCTGACCAAGTTTCTCGGCCAAAGCACCTGCCTTACCTTCTACTTCACTGCGATATGAATTCCAAGCATCTTCATCCCAGAGTTCTGCACGATCTTTGACACCAATGAATGTAACTTTACTTTTCAACTTGGCTCGCTCGCGCAAATATTCCGGTAGAAGCATTCGACCGACTCCGTCAATCTCGACTTCAACCGCACCTCCTAGGAGGTAGCGGTTGAAACCTCGATTGTCCGCCTGGAGTATCGAGCTTTCTTTCACTGACAAACGCTCGGCTATCTTTTCCCATTCCTTCATCGAAAAGATGAATAAACAAGAATCGAGACCTGGCGTAATTACCACTTTCTTTCCCATTTCCTTGCGAAATTTCGCCGGCAGGGAGAGACGGTTTTTGTCATCGATAGTGTGAGAGTATTGCCCGATGATCATATGCTTGTAGGAATTGTGGTATTAGAGTGATCGTTCAAAATTTAAAATTATGAGATTCACTACATACCACTTCTTCCCACTTAGTGGATATTTTATCCCACTC
>CAZVXQ010000052.1:0-4739 GCA_964630815.1 uncultured Candidatus Saccharibacteria bacterium
CAAGCTCAACTATTCGACAAAGTAGAGTGGAATATGGTAGTGTATTGAGGTATTACATTCTAAATATATTTATATGTGAGATATTACAGAGGCACTTCCTCTTACTTGAACACTTGATGATGCAAAAAAAAGACTGTTAGATTCTGATAAGAAACTTGCAGATAAGTCGTTCGATGATTTAAGTGCAAAAGAAATTAATCAGCTTGGTAAAAGTGTTGCTGGTACAATCGTCTTGCTGGTAAAGTTGGCTGGTAAAGGTGGTAACACAGATAAAATTGAGGCATCTGATGTGTCTTCATGAGTCTTTTCACGTTTTCCAGGGGGATTAAATGGAAAATTACAAGCTATGGCGGAAGCTGTACAAAACAATAGGACAAGTTTGATGGGTGAAAAAAACTCACAAGTTCGAACACTTCTTAATGATCATGATCAACTCTTGAAATCAACACAGGAGAAGGTTGATGCTGTCAAGCTTTCCACTGAAACAAACACATCTGAACTTGCTTATGGTGAGTTGGAAAAACGATACTCACAAAAGTTTGATTTTGGTGCAACTATGACAGTCATAGTTGGTAAAATTCAAACAAATCCACAAATATCATTGTGAGATGTGCAGAAATCTTTGACCACAAAAGAACAGATGAATCTTGCAGAGGAGATTTTTACTTTGATGGGTGCACAGAAGGACAATGTGTTTGCTCAACAGATTCTTATGCCATGACGTAAATTTTTATCAAATATAAACGCAGTAAAAGACATAGATTTAGAAAAAAATTATGATTTTAATGCTTTTCTCAAAGACTTTGCTGATATGGATGATGATGGAATCATTGAAAATGTGAATGGCGAGAAAAAAGAATGGAGTAATTGGGATTTAGTATCAGCTGGTTTGAGTTATTTTATGCGTGATAAAGTTGCTACACAAAGTCAAGTTCAGAGTGAACTAGGTCTTTATGAACAAATTAAAGATTTTAAAACAGCAGAAGAATTTCAGAAAGTGCTTACTGAGATAGGTCTTGATTCAATGATTCTTAATGCTGATAAAATTAAAGATCCAAAAACTGCAAAGACTACTATTAAGCGTATCCAAAATGCTCTTAATATGCGCGCAGATCTTCTTTGATCTCGTAATATTTCATGAGATGCTGTCGATGCTCTCTCAGATTCTTTGGAGCTCAACAACACAGAGATGATGTCGAAAGAAGTACGGAAGGCAGTTGAAAAGCTCTCTAATACAAAAGATCTATCACCTGATCAGAAGAATAAAATTATTGCTGAACTTACGAAAAAGTGATTGGAGTTCCAAACATCGATTCTTGGTGCGAAAAATCTGAAACCAGATGCTCTCGCACAAAAATTTGGTGAAGCTATTGCACAATGAAGTGCAGATAATCTTAGTATTGTTGGTTTGGATTTACGAGTACTTAAATCTTTTTATGAATCTGAACGTATCAATGTGAAATGATCGGCCGGTTTAACATTGGTTGCATCAAAGGAATGATTCCTTCCGATTGCTTCTCTCGGTGGTGAAGTTGGTTTTACGCTTTTTGATGGTAGTGAGGCTGGTACGGTAGCATATGAGGAGATGAAGCGGAATACAACGATCAACGTATGAGCTGGTGAGGGTGCTACCCTGATGGGCGTGCATGTGATTACACCATATACATCTATGGATCTTTTGTGGAGTGATGCGATCGGAACCGTTGAAAAACTTGGTTTTGCTATGCGTCAGCTCACAAAGATGGCCGCAGTGACAGATAATAACGGCGTTATAAAGATTGATACAAACAAAATTAATGAAAAAACCCTTGATTCATCTGTTAAGGATGCTTTTAGAATTATGGAGCAAGCTATCAAAGATGGGCAAGCAAAATTTGAGGGTGATAAAGATAAACAAAATGCATTTGCACTTACCTTGATTTCTCGATTTGAAAAAGTGATTCAGGCATCAGCTATACAACAAAATAAAAAACTTGAGTGATTGACACTTGCAGGCGTAAAACTTGTTTTTGCTGCAGGTATTCTCTTTGCTGGACCAGTTATTCAGAATACTAAAGTCTCAATTACTGAAAACCGTGTGAAGACACAGGAAAAGGTTCGCGATGTGAGTGTTGAACAAGAGGATGAAACATATAAAAATCTTGGACTGAACGTTGATGGTGATATATTACGAGTATCAAAAGACAATCAATTTACTGTTGTTGATAGTACTGGTAAACTCGTTGGTCCTGATGGAATTAATATTAAGTGAAAAAAAGTTTTTGTTCATACTGATGTCAGTGTTGATAATTCAAGTACATTCAAAAAAATGACGATCACACTTGAAAATCTTCCTTTATGAGAAATACAGCCAGTTGCACCTGTTGTGACAGAAGAGAAATATGAAATTCCTCCATTTATCAAACAAAACAGTGATGCTCTAGCAAAGCTCTTATTTGAAGCTCGTTTAGATCGAAAGAACAAACAACCAACAGCATTGGCAACTGCTGTAAAAAATGTCCAGGAATCTTTGCGGGCTGGTGAATCCACAGATGGCACATTTCAAGTGTTGATTGCTCAGCTTCTCAAGAAATATCCAAAGAAACAGAAACAAGAGCTCATAAAACAACTTTCTCAAGAATGGATGTTTTCTGATAATAAGCTTTTTATGGAAGCTCTCAATGCAAAAACACAAGGAAGTCGCGAGTCTCATGCTCTTGCAGATGGCCTACGTGACAACAAGACATTTGAAAAATCTAAACAATGACTGGATAGGTATCTTGCGAAACCAGCACTTTTGTCAGCTTTTGCAAAAGATCTTGGAGTTTCATCGGAACAGCTATCACCATTGCTGAAGCAAGCAGTTCAATCAATTAAGAGTAGCCAACCAGTGAGTCTACCACAGAATGGCTTTTCGGTGTATGCACAGGAAAAATGATTTCATGGTATTATCCAAACGCAAAAATGATCAGAGATGATCGGTGTTCCACAAGAAATAACTGGTATAATGAAAGCCCAGATCCTCAGTAAACTTTATTCATGAGCTGCAGTAGAACATATAGATGAGCCAATGTTTATAACACTTGCGTTTGAGAAAGATGCAGAGTGTTTCAATCCTGTTATTTACAGTGTTCCGCCAGCACCCAATGTTCCACCAGTCTCTTCGGTACCTCCAACGTCAGTAGGGTCAAAACTGAATGTATCAAGTAATAGAAGTGAAATAGGAGCATGATCAAATATAGATATGAACACTTACACAGTTGGATTTAAGGTTGCTGATTTTAATAAGCCACCTGAAACACCTCCACCACCACCAGAACCCGAAAAACCAGTCGACGATCCTGATACTACACCAGGTGCAAGGCCAGTTAGTAAACCATCAGTTGTTACTACTACTCCAGAAGCAAATGCTAATCAAAATTCAAATTTAGATACTGGAGGCGAGGCTCAAAATGTTGGCCAGAATACATCCCAATCATTGGAGGGTGCATCAACTTCAGCATCTGCATCAAATCAAGCTTCTTTGTCAAATACCGCAGAAATGAATACAAATATTGTGACGGAAACGAAAGTTAAGTGAGGATTCAAGAAATAATAATCTTTAGAATCTTATAACCTTAATCTACAATTTATGAAAACAACTATCATTATCACTTCCATGTCAGCATTGTTTCTCCTTGGTTCTTGTGGTTTGTCCCCCAAGAAGGATGTAACTTTATATCAAGATACAAATCAGACGTATCGTGCTGTTGAGTCAAATAATTCCGCGAAAACTACCATTCCACAACAGGCTTCTGAAGTCTGACAGTCAACTGAACAAACCATCGAGCTATCTGGCGGTTTCTCAAAGAATTAACATATTTACTTACTTTATAGAATATGTTTCTTAATCGTATTCCGATTCTAGGATTCTTGGCTTGTGCTCTCTCTCTTGGGGTATCAGCGCAAGTATATGCCGTAGAACCAACCACAAAAATATTTCCCTCACAGACACTCCGCCTTGGTGAGACATATGAATTCTATGATTTATTTACAAATAATAATGATTATGGAAAGGGTTTGTTTGATCCTTCAATAGAATTTATTGAACCAGCAGACTATAATATCTGAGCAAATCCAGGATTTAACTGGACACCGTCATTTGTTACGAGCTGATATATAGTTGCACCAAATGCAAAAAAAGTAGAGATCATTACTGCTACGAGCCCCTATTATATACAGCGACGACCTTTATCTCGAGCTGCTGATAACCTTACTATTAAATATACCATTAATTATTATGGAGATATCAATAAAAATGGTTGATATGATGGGGGTCCATATACACATATAGAGATTCAGCCATATGCTATTTCATGGTGTGGTGATGGTATAAAGGATACACCCAGTTTAGGTGAAACATGGATTGCTGAATCCTGTGATGGTACTGATGGGGTACCGACATGAAAACAGTGTACAACATCTTGTACCCTCCAAGACAAACCACCAGTTCCTCAGTGTGGAAGTTCAGTTTGAATCCTCTCAGGACCAATTACATCTACTTCACCAAATCTTTGTAATCCAGCACTCTCTCTCATTGGTTTTACTTCATCTGTACTAGGAAATAAAACAAATTATTCATGGTCATGTAATAATACATCAGGAAATCAGTCTTGTTTCGCTGAGTTTACAAATCCTGTATGTTGAAATAATATCAAGGAATGAACTGAATCCTGTGATGGTACTGATGGGGTACCGACATGAAAACAGTGTACAACATC
>CAZVXQ010000052.1:4839-5426 GCA_964630815.1 uncultured Candidatus Saccharibacteria bacterium
TTGTACCCTCCAAGACAAGCCACCATTTTGTTGAGATGGAAAGATAGAATGAGTTGAGTCATGTGATGATGGGGCAAATAATTGAGCACCAGGTTATTGTAGTAATACATGTACAACTCCTTACTCACCCATTTGTCAACAAACATTTACTGGGGTTCTTCGATATGGGCAGGACTATGATTTTGCCGATAGCCTAGATAATCCAACTGGTACCAACATTAAGATTAATTGAGCAAAAATAAATACATTTGAGCAATTTGATTTTAATAACTCACCAACTTTCCCAAAGTTTCAATGGACACCAAAATTGGTGAGTGATGGATTTGTTATTCCAAATGGAGCAAAGAAATATAAAGTATTAGAAACAATTCCAGGAGAGAAGTACTCCGTACTTAATCATCCTGTCGAAAGATCATTCGATAACTTAAGAATTGAGTATAGCCTCAATTATACTCAATGAGCAACATCAGGATTGACACATAAAGAATGTGTAAATTATGCCATTTCATGGTGTGGTGATGGCATAGTAGACACGAATATTGATACGGATCTTGCTACTCCTGGAATCCAAGGTGAACAATGTGATC
>CAZVXQ010000053.1:0-2865 GCA_964630815.1 uncultured Candidatus Saccharibacteria bacterium
GTTTCAAGATGATTTATTTCGAATCCTTCAAACCACGAAATCATCGATACTTAAACTATGTTTGCCAGCAGGTCTCATAAACTATACTTTACTTTCTATTACAGGATTCCCAAAAATCATTTTATTACTCTGGTCATAGAATCTCCTTAATGCTATTATTAGCAAATGGCAAAAAGAGCATCAGTACAAAAGAAATCTTCTCGCTCACGAAAGACAGCAAAAAGACTTGCGAAGAAGTTTGCTTGGAAAAACAAGAAATAGTATTTACTAAAATATGAACAAAAACGTCTACGAAATAGCAGTGTTTGGTGGAGGTTGTTTTTGGTGCACCGAAGCAGTATTTAGTTATTTGGGTGGTGTGGTGTCGGTTCTTCCTGGATATTCGGGAGGAACTTTACCAAATCCTACATATGAACAAGTTTCGGCTGGAAATACAGGGCATGTTGAGTGTACCAGAGTCGAATTTGATCCAGCTATAATATCTTATGAACAATTACTAAAAGCTTTTTTTGAAACTCATGATCCTACAACTTTGAATAAACAGGGGAATGATGTGGGTGCTCAGTATCGTTCGGTTATATTTTATACAAATGAAAAGCAGAAAAGTTTGGCCCTAGATTTTATTAATAAAATAAAAGAAGCTGGCATATATGAGGATCCGATTGTGACCACAGTTGAACCGCTGAAAGAATTTTATCCGGCTGAGGACTATCATCAGAAATATTACGAAAACCATAAAGACGCTCCATATTGTCAGTTGGTCATTGCGCCAAAGTTGGATAAGTTGGAAAAGATGAATTATAAGGTTGCATAAAGTAATGTTAATTAATTCAATTTTTACTATTTACATAAGCAAAATTATGTGTTAGTTTAATGCTAGATAGAAAACTGAAACGGAGGTAATGATTGAAAACATCACGATTGTTGGGGTGGTTGGTGAACAAATGGACTTTTTGGGATCATGGTCTCCCTGAAGGAATTGTGCCACGAGTTGTTGTGGCTATCTCGTATGTTACTGGACGGGATAGCCTTATGAAGGCAACGGAAGAGCATTTTGTCGATGCGCTTCAATTTGCCATTTCCATCAATGATCCTGGCCGGATCTGCGTCGCTCACTCTTGTTGCTCGTATCCCTTTAGTGGAGCCGAAATGGTTGAGCGCAGTCTCAAGAAGAGGGTCATCGCTTGGATCTGTCGCGACAAGACAAAGACGGTGCAGATCATCGAAGGTGAACCGATGATCAATACAGTTGTCGAGGCGCAGAATATCAAGAAGGCTCTCGACGATGCTGGCATCAGCCCTCGAAGTATTTTGGTTGTTACTTCGCAAGCTCATTCGCGGTCGGCATTTTGGATCTATTCACGATTGTTCCCGAACGCTAAGATTTATCTCAGGATCTTCAAGTTCGAGAACGAATTCCAGGCTGATCAGCCGATTCCGGATCAAAGGACACCGTGGCGATGGTTCATCATGAACGTTCTCCGGCAATGTGCGCTTTGGGTATTCGGACTCAACTTCGTCGCAAAGATCAAGCATGCTGTGCCCAAAGAGCCGAAGGATTGATCTTCGGTTTACGCGCATAGTAACAGTTTTCAGTTGAACGCTCTCACAAACTGCGCGCCGAAAGGTGCGCAGTTTTATTTTATTAAATTTTACAGATTTCTTGAACTACTTCTTCTTCCTCAATTCTATCCCAAGTTCGCGCATCTGTTTTTCGGGAATATCACTAGGTGCACCCATCATGAGGTCTTTGCCTTCGCCGGTTTTGGCAAAAGCAATAACTTCGCGGATGTTTGGCTCGTCTTCTAGGAGCATAATCAGTCTATCGAAACCCCAAGCGATACCACCGTGTGGTGGTGTACCCGAACCAAGAGCTGAAATCATGTGCCCAAAATTTTTCTCGATCCTTTCATTTTCGTAGCCCATAATTTCAAAGACTTTTTTCAATGCTTCTGGTTGATGATTGCGAATACTACCACCTGCAACTTCACTACCATTTAGAACCATGTCATATTGTGTAGTAAGAATATTCTCGATATTTTTCTTATCCATCAGATCCTGCATATGTTGAGGTTGAGGTGCGGAGAATGGATTGTGGGTAAATGTCCACTTGCCCTCATCGTCTTTTTCGAAAAATGGCCAATCGATAACCCAAAGGAATGCTAGAAGATTTTTGTCATTCTTGTCTTTGCGAATGTCTGGTTTGTCGACACCGTATTTTTCCATAACTTCTTTGTAAGACATTACTGGAAATGGAATCTCTTGGATGACTTTTTCTGGGTAGATTGATTTTACTGTTTCAATCATTATTTTTTCATTCAAAGCCATGACATCACGCATAGCAACAAAACTCATCTCCATATCCATCTGAGTGAATTCTGGTTGTCGGTCACCGCGTGTATCTTCATCGCGGAAACATCTGGCGAATTGGAAGTATCGTTCAAATCCGGCCGTCATAAGGAGTTGTTTGTATTGCTGAGGACTTTGAGGCAGGGAATAGAATTTGCCATTTTCCAATCTAGAAGGTACAACATAATCTCGAGAACCTTCGGGAGTTGTAGCTGACATATATGGAGTCTCGATCTCGGTGAAGCCTTCTTTGACGAAAGCGTTGCGCACAGCGAGTGTGACAGCACTTCGATTGCGGATGTTTTTTTGTAGACGAGGTCGTCGTAGATCCAAGTAACGGTATTTCAAGCGCGCTTCTTCGCCGATCTCTTTGCCGTCACTTCGAACATCGATAGGTGGAGTTTGTGCTTCATTTAGAACATTCACTGATTTGAGTTCAAGTTCTATGTCACCATTTGGCTCTATTTCACCAGTAACTTTGTCTTTAGCAATCATTTTTTCTGGTCTTTTGTTGAC
>CAZVXQ010000053.1:2875-5385 GCA_964630815.1 uncultured Candidatus Saccharibacteria bacterium
AGCAGAAATGACCCATTCAGATCGGACTTTACTTGCGGTTTCGTGAGCTTCTTTGTTGTTCGGTAAAGCAACAGTTTGAACTTTGCCAGACATATCGCGGATATCAATAAAAATAAGTTTGCCATGATCGCGTCTTATGTCGACCCAACCCATTATGGTGACTTCCTTGCCTACGTGGTCCTTGAGTTCTTTTATATATGTTCTATTCATGTTCAAATCATATTATTTTTTTGATGAATTGTACAGCACCGGCTTACAGAGGTGTCACCTCTGTAATTTGGTATGCTATAATCCTTCATTATGATTACAGGTAAAACTCAGGTTCAAGAAAAAGCCGGTTTGATTTTGGAGCAGATTAAGAAAGCAAAATCAATCTTGCTTCATTGCCACCCATCTCCGGATGCGGATTCGGTTGGCTCGGCCTTGGCTATGAAGTTTGCTATTGAGCAGTTGGGTGGTAAGGCTACTGTTATCAAGGGTGATTCTCAATTCCCAAAAGCTTTTGCTCATTTCCCTGGAGCAGATCAGATTTTGATGAAATCGTATTGGGAAATAGACCCAAGTGAGTATGACTTAATGATTATTGTTGATTCTGATTTGAGAGGTGTCTCAAGAGAACCATATATCGAGAAGCTTCCAGAAAAAATGCAAGTTATAAATATCGATCACCATCGTACAAATGATGGAAGTGGGCAGATCAATCTAGTCGATTATTCATATCCTGCTTGTGCTGAACTAATATATGACCTATTCAAGGAAATTGATATAAAGATAGATGAAAACATTGCCATCAATCTTTACATGGGAATATTTACCGATACTGGTGGTTTCAAATTTGAAGGCGTCACACAGAGAACATATATTGCTGGTGGTGAATTGTTTGCAATTTATCCAAAGATGAGTCAGGTAATCCAAAAAATGGAGAATAGCAATTCAATCCACGACCTTGATTTTCTTGGTCTGGGATTTAGCTGTTTGGAGCAAGTTTTGGACAATAGGGTCTTGCTTTCGATTATTCCATACTTCAAAATAGTAGAGAAACAGATTCCAGAAGTTTCCACAAAAGCCAGTTTTATTTCTTCTCAGATCAGGACAGTTGAGGGCTTCGTTTTTTCAGCTTCCTTGATCGAGGCCAAGCCGAATCAGGTTAGGGTCAGTATGAGAAGTAGTGACTCCAAAAAGTATGATGTGGCAAGTCTTGCCAAGGCTCTTGGTGGTGGAGGACATCCGGCAGCTGCGGGAACTGTGATGTCTTGTCATATCGATGAGGCCAAGAAATTATTAATAAATAAAGCAAAAGAATTATTTAATCTATGAATACTTCAAAAATTTTAGGAATAGTTGTTGTTTTGATAATAGTTTTGGCTGGTTTTAGTTGGTATCAAAATACCAGACCAGATGCTTCTTTCAATCAGTATGGTAATTCGACAACGACCGATTTGATAGGGGGAGCAGATTTAGATAAAAAAAATGATCAGTCGATCGAAACTGGTTCTTCCGCTTCGGTAACACCAGTGCCAACTGATAGTTCGTTAACAAAAGTTAATAATAATTCACAAAAAAACGCTATGCACAATATTACAATCGAGACCAACAAAGGAAAGATCGTCTTCGAAACTTATGACGCTGATGCTCCAAAAACAGTTCAAAATTTTATAACTTTGGCAGAAAAAGGCTTTTATAACGGTATTATTTTTCATAGAGTTATAAAGGATTTCATGATTCAGGGAGGTGATCCAACAGGTACAGGTATGGGTGGTCCAGGATATAAGTTTGAAGATGAACTCAATCCAGCCACACCTTCATACAAAGCAGGCTATGCTCGAGGTGTTGTAGCAATGGCAAATTCTGGTCCAAATACAAATGGTAGTCAGTTCTTCATCATGCACAAAGATGTGCCATTACCTCATAACTATTCTATTTTTGGTAAAGTTATTTCTGGTCTTGATGTTGTTGACGCCATGGCAAATACCAAGACTGATCCTGCAGATAGACCTGTAGAAGAGATCAAGATGACTAAAGTTACAGTAAGTACAAAATAAATGACATTTAAAGAAAGAGTTTTGTCTGTTGTAGGATCTATTCCGAAGGGTAAAACCATGACTTATATGGGTGTTGCAATAAAAGCTGGTAGTCCAAATGCAAGCCGTGCAGTAGGTAGTATATTGAAGAAAAACTTTGATCCAAAAATACCTTGCCACAGGGTAATTCGTTCCGATGGTGTTATAGGTGAATACAATCGAGGTCGAAATAAAAAGATCGAATTATTGAGGAGTGAAGGTGCAATAGTGTGATAATATTAAACTGTACTCACTAGTGGCTAATTCCTAGTGGCTAAATACTACAAATGTCTGAATACTACAATCCACGAAAAACCAGAAACTTATTTGATCCATCAAGCGATGAGTTGTTCAAAGTTAGTCGATCAAAAATCGATTTGTTTTTGAATTGTCCACTTTGCTTCTATTTAGACTGTAGATTGGGTGTCGGTAGGCCACCAGGATTTCCTT
>CAZVXQ010000054.1:0-5382 GCA_964630815.1 uncultured Candidatus Saccharibacteria bacterium
TAATTACTACTGTATGTTCAAAATGAGCAGATGCTTTACCGTCTGCAGTTCTAAATGTATATCCATCTTTATCCAAAACAATATTTCTTGTTCCAAGATTGAACATTGGCTCTATCGCAATGACCATACCAGCTTTCAAGGTATCGCCTTTTCCTGCTTCACCGTAATTTGGTACATAAGGATCCTCATGTACAGAATATCCAACACCATGGCCGGCCAATTCTTCTACTAAGCCGTAGCTATTTGCATAAGCAAAGCGTGATATCGCTTGACCAATATCACCTGTTTTCTTGCCATCTTTTGCCATTTTTATTCCAGCATACAAAGCTTTTTCTGTAACATCCAAAAGCTTTGAAAGTTCGGGTGAGATTTTTCCAACAGGAACAGTAACCGCCGAATCTGTTATAAGACCCTTGTGCACCAAACCCAAATCAATACTCACAATATCTCCTTCCTGTAATATTTTTTCTTGTTCATTTGGGATACCATGTACAACTTCATCATTAACAGATACACAGATTGTTGCTGGATAAGGTCTCTTTGCTCCATAAGGTTTGTAATTCAGAAAAGCTGAACTATCGCCACCCTCTTTTATTAGTTCAACTGCGCGATTTTCCAAATCCCAAGAAGAAAGTCCAGGTTTTACCATCTTAGCCAATTCAGCCAAAATATGAGCATGCCTTTTGCCACCCTCTCGAAGGATTTCAATTTCCTCCTTGGTTTTTATTGTAATCATTAGTACTAAAACTACAACAATCCGACTCTTTTGACAATATCCTGATGAATCTCCTCCGGCGTCCTCTCTCCATCTACATACACAAAATTGTAATTAGGATTGTCACGATAAAACTCGATTGTTGGAGCCACATCTGTCTCATACCAACCAAGACGCTTGCGTATATCAACTTCTGTATCATCTTGTCTCTTTCTTATGAGCAAACGTTTGACCGCTTCTTCTTGAGATATGCCTATATTAATTACCCACGGCTTTTCAAATTTGTAAAAACCGAACATTGAATGTAAGACTCCCGCTTCATGAAATTTTCTTGGTGTACCATCAAAAATAATATGCTGATTGCCATTGTATTGTTCAACCAAAGGCTTTACCCACATATGAACGGTCAAAAATTCAGGCATGAGCCCTCCCACATCATAAACGCCCTTGGTCAATTGCTGAGTCTTCGAACTACCTTTTATAAAATTACGAAATTCTTGACCAGTATAAATATTTAATATTTCGTGTGCAGGATCTTTTTCTTTCAAAACTTTGACTAACAATTCTATCTGAGTTCCCTTACCGCAACCCGAACGACCAATAAAAACAAATGATTGTAAATTCATTGAATCATTATATCGCACAAAACCTAAAGGTTAAAACTAACAGAAAAAGCCGAGTCCGAAGATTTTAGATTTTAAATTTAAGATTTGAGATTATTAGTATTCTCTCATCGCAACCTGCGCATCGACTTTCTTTAACAAATCTAGCACCACTGACACTACGATAAGTAGAGCCGTACCACCGACTGCAACTGAACGATTATTATCCGGAGAAAATGCTTGAATTACTAGTGGCAAAATGGCAATTACACCCAAAAATAGAGCACCAACCAATGTTATTCTTGTAACAATATTACCAACATGAGTTTGAGTATGTTCACCTGGTCTTACACCTGGTATGAAGGCGCCACTTCTCTGAAGATTTTCTGCTATCTGTTTTGGATCAAAAGTTACAGCTGTGTAGAAATATGTAAACAAAACTACTAGACAGAAGTAAATAATTCCGTAAACCAATTGATTTGCAAGGAGTGCTGAAACATAAGAGCCAAGGTCTGCTAACCAAGGATATGCAGTTACTTTGGACAATGAGCCAGCTATAATCTGAGGAAATAGGAGGATCGAAAGAGCGAAAATGATCGGAATAACACCAGATTGATTGAGACGAAGAGGCAAATATGTAGTAGAACCACCGTAGACTTTGTTGCCTCTAACCTGCTTTGCATAAGTTACTGGAACCGATCTCTCGGCTTCTGTAACATATACAACGGCTGCCACAGAAACAACAGCAATAACCAAAACTCCAATATAAAATGGAAGATCTGAAATACCAGTAGTTGAAATCTTCTGAATATTTTGAATTATAGATGTTGGAAGACTAGACACTATACCTGCAAAAATAATCAATGAAACTCCATTACCTATGCCATATTCGGAAATAAGCTCACCTATCCACATAAGCAACATTGAACCTGCTGTAATAACCAAAACATTTACAATAAATGAAAATACATCGAGTTGAGGCAAAACATTTTGACTTTGCAAAAGAATGATAAATCCAACTGCCTGAATAACAGCTAGTGGAGCACCGAGTAATCGAGAATATTGCGAAAGTTTCATCCTACCAGCTTCTCCATCGTCATGAAGCATAGCTTTCCAGCTTGGGAACATCATAGTCAAAAGCTGGATAATGATCGAACCAGTGATAAAAGGACCGACACCAAGCATTACAATAGACAAGTTTGACAATCCACCACCAGAGAAGATATTCAAAAATCCCAAAAGCTGACTAGAAGAAAGCAGTCTGGATAAATTTGTTGGATCAACGCCTGGAATAGGAATTGTAGCCAAAACTCTAAACAAAACCAGAGCAATAATAGTAAAACCAATTCTCTTTCTTAGCATTGGATCTTTCAAAGCAACTGTTATTTTTTCCAAAAATTTTTGCATATTAGTGATTGAGATCCTTAAATTAGTGTTGCTATTTTTTTACTGATTTGTTTGCTGATTTCTTTGCTACTACTTTATCCTTTTTCTCAACTTTCTTTTTGTTTTCGATATCCGGAGATTTTGGTTTAGCGGATTCTGATACTTCATCTTTTATTGTAGGTTGCTTTGTTTTTTGCACTTTGTTTGATTTGATAACCTTCTCTTTTATTTGAGTTACAGAGCCACCAGCTTTGATTATCTTTTCTGATGCTGAACCAGAAATATAACAACCAGACAAAGTAATTGACTTTGTAATTTCACCTTCTCCTAGGATTTTTACTTGAGGAATTCTTCCTGACAAAGTCTTAACGATACCCTTTTCAACCAAGATTGTTGGAGTGACCGCATCGTTAGTAGAAAAGTTTGCTTCAATAGCAGACAAATTTACCACAACTGGTCGCTCTTGAAATGGTTTATTGGAATTCTTACCACGACCACGAAGTTTAGGTAAACGCTTTATAATATCCCTCCATTCTGGTCTGCGTTTGTTACCAGCACGAGCGGATTGACCTTTACCACCTCGTCCGGCTGTCTTACCGCGCTTACCTCCGCGCGCCACGATCATGCGCTTTTTATTTGGATGTATTCTTTTTAATTGATTTGTTTGCATGTTATTTTGAATTTAAATCTGAATTATTTTTCGACAGCTACTTTTGAATTCAAAACTTTTCTACTGATTTTGTTCAATTTTTTCAAAGCTTCAATTGTTGCTTTTGCATTGTTCAAGCGATTTTTACTTCCAGAGATAAATTTTGCACAGACATCTTTGATACCAGCAAGCTCAATAACTGCACGAGCTGAACTACCAGCAACAACACCACTTCCCTTTGCAGGAAAGATCTTGATCATTGCACTAGAATACTTACCTTCGACAGCATGAGGAATTGTCATTTGAGGTGATAGAGCAACACGAATCAAATTTTTCTTTGCTTCACGTGTAGCTTTGTCTACAGATAATGCTGTGTCACCACCCTTACCCAAACCGACGCCAACACGGCCCTTTCTGTCACCAGCTACGACAGCAACACTGAATGAATATCTTCGTCCTCCCGTAACCACACGAGTAACACGACGGATATCAATAATCTTCGAATCAAATTCTGGTTTTACTCTTTCTCTTGGTTCATTACGACCAGATCTTGGACCGCGACTATTCTGACCTTGACCTTGGGTACCGCGTCTACCTGTATCTCCACGCATCCTGCGACCAGGAGTAAATTTGTTTTGCGCTGAGGCTTCATCGTGACCAACCACTTCAGGAACTATTGAAGCAACGTCTACACCTGTTGCAGGAATAGCCATATCTACGACTGCCTCATCAGCTGAATTTGTAACTTTATTTGTTTTTATTTCTTTATTTGTAGGCATGATATTTAAAATTCTAATCCACCTTTTCTTGCAGCATCTGCAACGACTTTTATTTTGCCAGTATATAGATAACCGTTGCGATCAAATACAACCTTGGTTATCTTTGCAGCTTTTGCCTTTTTTGCAATATCGACACCCAATTCTTCGGCCTTTTCTACTGGAGTCTTGGCTTTTGATACTTTTGAATCTGAAGCTACGAGCGTATGACCTTTGTTGTCATCGATTATTTGAGCGTAGATATATTTGTGAGATTTGAAGATAGAAAGTCTTGGTCGTTCTTGTGTACCATGAATCTTGGCACGGATACGAGCCTTTCTTCGTGCAAATATTTTGCTTTGAATTTGAAGAGTTTTCATATGATTATGCTGCTTTCTTGCCCTGTTTACGTCTTATAACTTCATCGGAATAACGAACACCCTTTCCAAGATATGGCTCAGGCTTCTTTAGTGATCTTATCTCTGATGCAAATTGACCAACCTTTTCGATATCAATACCTGAAATGGTGACAGTATTCTTTTCTGAAGTAACCTTGAGATCAGCTGGAATAGGAAGTGTAATAGTATGAGAAAATCCCAATGCCAAGACTATATCTTTGCCTTTTATGTCTGCTTTGTATCCGATACCCTCAACTATCAATTTCTTTTCAAATGCCTTGTGAACACCAGCAATCATGTTTCTTATATGAGAAGCATATGTACCCCACTCTGCTTTTGCTTGAAGCCCATTATGACTAGGAGTAAGAGTGATTTCATTGTTTGCAATTTCAACATGAACATTAGACTTAATCTGTTTTGAAAGTGATCCAAGAGGACCTTTGATCGTAATCAAACCAGCCGAAAAGATTGCTTCGGTCTTTGGAGGTAATACAATAGGTTTTTTTGCAATTCTTGACATGATTTTATTATTACCAAATCTTAAACAATACTTCTCCACCAACTTTGTTCTTCTTTGCCTCTGAATCAGTCATGATGCCTTTTGATGTAGAAATAAAACTATTACCAAAACCACTTCGATACATGCGAATATCTTCTGCTTTCATGTAAATACGTCTAGAAGGCTTGGAAATGCGTTCTGCTCCATGAATACGTGGTCCTGAATCAAGATATATTAGACCAAGTTCCAAATCACGAGTGAAGACTTTGCCTTTTTTCTCAACGCTCGCGATGTAGCCGGCTTTCTTGAGGGCGTGAGCGATATTTTCGGCAAATTTGGAGTATGAAACAATAACAACAGGCTTCTTGGCATCACTAC
>CAZVXQ010000055.1:0-5263 GCA_964630815.1 uncultured Candidatus Saccharibacteria bacterium
ATCAAACCCTCTAGATTCAATACTTTTTGTAAAATTAAAACATCAGTACCACTCGAATTGCGACTTAGATTTGAACTAATTTTCGGATAAACAACAACTTTATCTACAGTTTTTTGTGGTACAGCTGGAATAAATGTTCCAGTTGGTGAACCAGCACCTACAGAAGAACTTCCACCACCTGATCCTCCTCCACCACCAGAAGCTGGTGTACTTGGTACTGGCGAAGGTGTCGGTGACTCTGGCAACCTTGGTAGTGATGGTGAAACGGGTGTAGGAGTGGGTGTAGGTGTAGATAAGACTTCATTAGAAATAGTAACTATAATTTGATTTGAGGTTTCAATATTACCAGCCACATCGGTTGCGACAGCCGTAATAGTGTGCCTACCATTTGAAACGCCTGCAGTGTTCCATGTACCAGCATAAGGGGCGGTATTTAATTCTTGACCAAGATTTGTATTATCTAATTTGAATTGAACACTTTTTATACCACTTGTGATTTGACCTTGAACACTTACATCTTGCACTGAAGCTGAAAGATTTACAGTACCTGATATTGTCGCATTATTGACCGGTGATGTTATAGAAATTGTTGGTGCAGTAATATCGGGATCAGTTTTCTGAATAGAACAAGAAGCATTTGTTCCACCATTTAGTCCAAGACAAGACCACAAATATTGTGTAAGTGAATCATCAATATTATCTAAAACTCCTGACATACATTCATTTACAATAGTCGAACAAACACCGTTTGTAACCTCTGGGGCAGGTAAATCTGGAGCAAGAGGCGGTTCGACAGGTGTGAGAGGTGATTCTGCTTCGTTTGAATTATTGTTTGTATCAACAATAAACTCACGACTTGCCAAATCAGATATATTACCCGCTTCGTCTTTTGCTCTAACTTCAAATGTATATTGACCATCGACTAGGTTTTGATATTCGACATTTGGTTGCGCTGACCAACCAGACCAAATATTACTATTGCCAACCAAGCGATATGAATATACGATTGCATTCGGATTCATACCAGGAGATGGAATATTTTGTTCTGGATCCAAATCTCCAACCTCAGGAGAAGATGTATCATCTATTGCAAAATAACTAATTCTTATATCTGAAGAGAAAACCTTACCTCTCGGCGCATTTGTTATTGCAACATTTGGAGCTTGCAAATCTTGACGAGTACTTACAGTACCAGCAAGAATTGCAGATTTGAAAACGTCCGTCGTAATATCAACACCTTTTATATAGATCGGAGTTCGACTCAAAGGAATAACCCCTCCACTTGTAGAAATCTGATTTCCCATAATATCGTAAGCATCATACTGACTTTGAGCTAATGATGTCGATAAATTCTTGTTACTGAGATTTTTTGTCCAAATTACCAAAATCGGATTGGAACTTTTCTCAAACAAATACGCATGAATGTTTGAATCGATATTTAAACTTCCAAGTGACTTTGAATAATCGATGAAGTAACCCGCTATAGAATAAGCTACGCCTTTTGCTGTAACAGAATCATCATTATCAAGAAATGTAGGCTGTGTAGAAAAAGGCTGACTCGTAATTCGAGAATCATAGTAAAAATATTTTGACTGACCACCACCAATACTCAATATTACATTTTGAACCAAAGCTTCAGGCTTCTTGAACCATCCGCGATAAAACATGTCTGCATCTCGAAACGGATACAATTGGGTACCAGCAGAAACATATCTAGAAAATGGTCCAACAAAAGATCCCAGATCCCAAACACCGGTTTCTGTATTCCAAACTTCAACACCGTATCTTGATACGATTTCGGAAATTGCAACTTCTTGTGCAGTAGCTCCTGGATATGCGTGTGTAGAAAAAGCAGAAATGTCCTCCTTCCAATTCCATTCTGGGTATAAAGTTTCTAAATTAGACACAACATCATGCATGTATGAATATGGAACACCTCCCATTGCGATAATCTTTGCTTCAGGATTCGCAGACTTTATTGCATCAACAGCGACTTTTAGCATCTTTGCATAATGAGAAGCTGGCCAACTATAATTCGGCTCATTCTCTATTTCCCAATAATTTACCCATGATCGATAATGCGATACTGTAGTAAAAATATAATCTCTCCACTTATCAAGATCCGGGTAACTATTCGCATCCTGCGCCCACGATTGGAGAGGGCTAGGTACATTTAGATTACCGAGAAATTCAATTCCACTATTGTGAATTTGTTGAACTTTGTCATCAAAAGGCCAAACATAAACTCCATCTTCTATCTCCACAAAAGTCCATCTAAAGAAGTCGGCAGTACTCAAACTTCTAGCCCAAGTTATGCCCAATTTTTTTGCGATATCGAATTGAAAATCAGCAATATTCAAATGGAGACCCATGAAGGAACTATTTGGGTTAAATAATTCTGGCTTAGGAACTATTGAATATAATGACTCTTTATCACTTTTATCTTGACCAACTACCCAATACAAAACCCTAAATGCACCTCGTCTATTTGTATCGAGATCTATGGTTCGAGTAGAATGAGCACCTGATTGAAGAGAGATCGTGATACTATTACGAAGAATTATTTCATTTTTATTGTCATATACCTCATATTGAACAACCTGATCTTGCTTTGTATCTGATACATTATGCAAATGCATTGTGGCGGAAACAGACTCTCCTTCTGTCAAAATATGTCCAGGATTGCTGAAATACAAACCAGCCTCTAATGGATTGGATGGCTCATAATCTGTTAGTCCACCTTCTTCCAACTGAACATCATCTATCCAAGTAGTCACATCTGACCCAAAAACTAATAATTTTATCCTGTAATTTGGCAAAGGATACGAAGCTGTACTACCAGTAATACTATATCTTTGCCAAGTATCGCTTATAGTAATCCTCTTTTCTACTTTTTTTGTTGTATCTGAAATATTTTCAAAACCCATATCAATACTAGACGATTTTCCAGATTCTGATTTTGCCCAAAAAGAAAGTGTATACTGAGTTTCGGGCTTTAGATAAAAAGGTTTGGAATATACATTTTGATAAACCTCTCTTTTTGTTTGGCTAATCCTATTAACTGGTATTCTCATGCTCGAATTACCACTATGTGCAACTGTCTGATCCCAAAATTCTGTGAAAGGCACAACGCTATATATTCTCTGAGCCATTGCTCCAGTACGACTTGGGAATACCCAATCACCCAATACACCAACCTCAAAACCACTATTTGGAAGGTAATTTCCTGGTATAGTCGAACTTGAAACACTCTGATCTGGATTTGAATTAATTATCACATCCGAACTATTTATACTTTCATACTGGTTGTCGGTTATATACATTCCATAAACAAGAGCAATTTCATTTGTGTTTATTGCACCCTTTCTGTGAGTTGTAATAATTGCGTAATGTTGGTTTCTATCTACCACCAATGAACCCATGGATGTCCAGTCGCCATTTTGATCCGACGAATTTGGTAAAACTGTAGCAGTAGTCCTTGATCCTATAGAAACACTATAACCTCCAGGAGAAGTGCCTTTTACAAAAAGATAATAGATTCCTGGTGTCAATACCACAGGAAGTTTGACCACAAGATCTGATTTTGAAAGACCAGATCGTACTCCGCAAACATAATACGATGACGGCAAACTACATCCCACACGATCTTGACCCAGAAGATCAAGTGCAGTACTCATCACCGCAACACTACCAGATATATTAGCTGAAGGAGCTGGTTCAGTCATAAACCTGTCAACCATTTTTATTATACGTACCTTGTCAATTTTTACATTTGCAGTACCACCAAAAAGAGTCAGCTGATGTTTACCTGGAGTAAGTTCGAGCATATTACTACCTGTTGTTTGTGACCAATATAAACTTCTCCATTCATACCCATTGGTTCGTTGTCCATCACCAATAAAATAGCTTCTAGTCGGCTGATACACACCATCAACAGAAGCAAACATATCAAAATCAAAATTAGCGTCAACCAACATTTCAATACGATAATTATCTTGATCTACAATATCAAAATCAAAAACAGCTTTTCCGCTAGTATTTGGATCAGTTGTTCTTACGCTTGAAGAAATATACGTTCCATTGTCAGTAAAAGGAGCAAATAATTGACCCTGTTCAGCCTCTATTTGTATACCAATAACACCATCTTCATTTGACATTAATTTTGGTATTATTTCTGACTGAGTCTTGAATGTCTGATCCTGTGATACAGAAATATTCTGAGTTGCATCTTTAGATCTCACCCTATAATGATAGGTTGTATTGGGAAGCAAGCCAGAGATTATGTCAGCATGAGTGGTAACCAGAAGCGGTTTTAAATTTGTAACTGATCCATATAACGTAGACAATCCATACTCGACCTGGCTATCCGATAGTTCATTTGTGATCCAGCTTATAGAAGCACTTCTAGATAGAATCGAAGACGACGTAACTCCAGAGATAACTGGGCCTGTCAAATCTATAATCGGTGTAGGAGTTGGAGTTGGTGTAATAGCGGGCGTTGGTGTAATGGTTGGTATAGGAGTTTGTGTTGGAGCTGGAGTTGCAACTGGTGTTGGACTTGAAGTTGGGGTTGGTGAATTTATACCTAAACTATTGTAACTATACAATTCTGAAACTTCTTGTTGAGAAATTGCTCTGCTGTAAATACGAAGGTCGTCGATTTGACCAGAAAAATACCCCCCTCCGCCATCACTCCTAGATCCAATAGTAAAATTATTACTATTATCTAGACTTCCTAAAGCTGAATATGACGTACCCGTACAATTTGAATCACAGGAATTTGCAACACCATCAACATAAATAACGGGTTCAGAATTTCTCGACCAAGAAATAGCGATGTGGTGCCAATTACTATCAAAATAGTTGTAACTATATAATCGAGAAACTCTAGTTGTTCCATCATGCGTTTCAAATCTGAGAGTTGCACCGCTATCCTGTATTAACACTCTATAACCCGCCGAAGAAAGTGTTGAGCCAGTACTCCCCTTTGCTACAATCATTTCTAAAGCGTTTTGCCAAATACCTCCTTTTATCCAAACACTTAATGAGAAATCGTGAGTCCCAAGATCTAGGCTTCCACTTTGTGGATCACCAACTCCAATATAATCATTAACACCATCTAGACTTACAGCATTTGTACCAATCTTCCCCCCAACCCAACTTGGTCCATTTGTAAGTATTCCTGTATTACCTCCACTTGTATCTGTAGCAGTCGTCCCACTCCCCTCATCAAACTTGTAATGAGCAATGAGACCATTAGTTA
>CAZVXQ010000056.1:0-5006 GCA_964630815.1 uncultured Candidatus Saccharibacteria bacterium
AGGACATGAGCATGATTATTTGCCCAAAATTTTCCAGAAACATACTGGACAAATGGTTTACCATCTTCTTTCGCTACCGAGCCATCTTCTCCTAAGAGAACATATGTTCCATCAAAGATAAAATCATCAACAAAATCCATGATCGAGGTTGCTCCATAATATGGATACTGTCCGTGTCTTTTCTCCCTCTCTCTCCCAGATAACGGAATTCTTTTTGAATCAAAATTTTCTGCAATTTGTCCAAATTTTCCTATACTCCAACCATCAGGGATTCCGTCTTCAATTTTGTTAACAAATAATTCTTTAAATAATATCTGGGCAAGTTTTTCAAGATTTAAATTTATTTGACGATTTAGCTCTATTTTGTCGTCAATCGATGACAAGATTTCTGAAATTATTATTCTTTCGTTTGTAGGTGGTATTAATATTTGAATTGAAGCTATATCATCAGCACTAATATTTTGTTGTGCCGCACCATTAGCATAATTATTGATGGCATCAATAAAATCTTTTGTATCACTATATTGAAATACAAATTCTAGGTCGTGTTTATTTTCTGAAATGAATCTAGCGACTCGTTGATTTAGAGCGTATTTCTGGTTTGTGCTTTTTATTTTTCCAACCTTTCCTATGGTCGCACCGGTCATAGCAACCACAATATCACCAGTACTTAAAATGAAATCACTAGCAAGTTTGTTGAAGGATTCTAAGGATATTTTATCCGTATTTTCTGTATCAACGATACGATTGCCAATGTTTTTTATTTTAATAACACCAACACCGCTATCCGTAAAATCAGAACTTTTTATCGCATAACCTGCTTTAACTCGAACCAAATCTTTGATGCATCCAAAATTCCAATTATCAGGCATTGAACTTATGGTTTCTGCATTATTTTGTTTTGTGGCGATTTCCGTTTTCATAATTAAATTAAATTTTTTACAATAAGAAACCCAAACAAACAGATGAGGATAAAACCGAAAATAAGCATGATGCCAGTGATTGGGTTATGATGAATTTCTTTCCAAGAAATCAAGGCAGTCGGTCCAGTATAAACATTTGGCGGTTTAATTGTTGAGTACTTTTTTTCCGCAATCCAGTAAGAAATACCAATAATCAACATTCCCATGCCAAGTCCAAACAAATGCTTATTTTGTAAAAAATCGGCTTTAATCGTAAGCGACATAAAAATAGCACCTGTTCCTAGCAGTAAGACAACTTTCCACCATGTATCTATTTTTAAGCTTTCCAAAAATTTCATAATTATTTTATTTCAAATCCAATGCTTTTTAGATTTTTCTTAACACGATCTTCAAGCTCTTTTGATTGTTTGAATTGATCCGAAAGTTCGGCTGTAATTTTTGCCATCTTATCTTCAAAAACTCCGTCATCTTCCTCTACAAAATCTGAACCAACATAACGGCCGGGCGTCAAAACAAATCCATTCTTTTCAACTTCCTCAATTTTGGCTGCTTTACAGAAACCTTTAACATCTTCGTATTTTCCATTGATGGTTCGCCAAGCGTGGTATACTCCAGTAATTTTGTTTAAATCCTCATCAGTCAATTCACGATTCTTACGAGTGACCATTGTCCCCATTTTGCGAGCGTCAATGAAAAGAATCTCGTCATGGCGGTTACGGAATTTATGATCGTAGCGATCACGAGACACGAACCACAAACAAGCTGGAATTTGTGTGGTGTAGAATAGCTGACTTGGGAGGGCAACGATACAATCAACTAAACCATTTTGTATTAAGCTCTTTCTTATTTCACCCTCTCCGGAAGTATTGGATGAAAGCGATCCATTTGCCAAAACAAAACCTGCAATGCCAGTGGGAGCAAGATGATGGATCATGTGCTGAATCCAGGCATAGTTTGCATTGCCGGCCGACGGTGTACCGTATTTCCAGCGGACATCGTCTTTTAACCGCTCACCACCCCAATCACTAATGTTGAAAGGTGGATTTGCCAAAATAAAATCTGCTTTTAAATCTTTGTGTAAATCATTATGAAAAGTATCTGCATTGTGCTGGCCAAGATTGCCCTCAATACCACGAATGGCAAGGTTCATTTTGCAGAGTCGCCATGTGGTGGGGTTTGATTCCTGTCCGTAAATAGCCAAGTCATGAGTTTGACCGCCGTGTGCTTCCACGAATTTCTCGCTCTGCACAAACATACCGCCGGAACCGCAACATGGATCGTAGACACGACCCTTGTATGGCTCAATCATTTCAACAAGAAGTTTGACAACAGACTGGGGAGTAAAAAACTCTCCACCGCCTTTTCCTTCAGCTCCAGCAAATCTTCCGAGAAAGTATTCATAAACACGACCAAGCACATCTTTGCTTCGGCTAGCTCTGTCACCAAGACCGATGGAACTCATAAGATCGATCAATTCACCAAGCCTTACTTTATCAAGATCAGGGCGAGCATAATTTTTTGCCAAAACACCCTTGAGGCTTGGATTATCTTTTTCAATCGCAATCATTGCATCATCAAGCATCTTTCCGATTTCCGGTTTTTTAGCGTTGGATTTCAAATATTCCCAACGAGCTTCCTGTGGCACCCAAAAGACACCCTCGGCAAGATAAGCATCCTTGTCTTCTTCTTGGCCAGTGTAGTAGTCTTTATCGCTTTTGATTTCATTAAAAACTTCTTCAAAAGAGTCGGAAATGTATTTGAGAAAAATTAAACCAAGAACCACATGCTTATATTCAGCCGGATCCATGTTGTTCCTCATTTTGTCGGCCGCCGACCAAAGAGTTTCTTCAAAGCCGATATTAGCACCGTTTGATTTTGTTGATTGTTTTGCCATATTATTTTTATTCTTGGATATACTCCTGATGACCACAGTGACAAGCTGTGCCATCATTTGTAGCCATGCTAAAGTACGACCGTTTTGAAACGATTATAAAATCTGCAAAATAAGGATGGAATGACAACACTTGAGAATCTGCCTGTAATGCACGAATAAGTTTCCGGTCGGCTTCATCGGGGGTCGGATCATCAGAACCGGGATGGTTCATTAATAAAATAAATTTCTTTGCCAAAAATAGAGAGAAGTAATGCCACAACATCTGTGTATCAAAATTCTTGGGAGATGACCCGAGGAAAACTTGATGACCGAGGAACAAATTTTTGTCATCAAGGTAAATTCCAATAATTTTGGAAACATTCTCGTTTTCCAAATCTTTGAGAAATTTATATAAGTCCTCAGGATCACGAACCTGACCTTGAATAGGTAGTTCGACATCTGTCTCGATAATCTCAAATTTCTTCAGATATCTTTTACCTTCTTCGTGTTTGTGTCCCTCTTCTTTTTTATGTTGATCTTTTTTCATAGGCGATTTCCAATTAAAGTTTATATTTTTACATATCTCGTACCACGGCCACGCCCGACACGCTTGACCTTGCCAAGTTCAACCAACCGGTCGAGTGCTTGGCGTACCGTTCCGAGTGCAATATCTGTTGCTTTTACAATTTCACCCGGTCCTGCTTGTTCAACACTCGTAAGATATTTCCATACTTCATACTGCTTGGGAGAGAGAGTGTCCTCAATTTTTTCCTCTTCAAGATATGACAAGGCTTTTACGGCTTGCTCTTTAATAACAGACAAAAAGAAGTTGAGCCAAGGCGAAATGGTGTCGTGATCTGTTTTGAATGTCTCCTGAGACTTGCGGAGTGCAATATAATATTCGTCTTTTCTGCGTTCAACCAATTGCTCGTGAGACACATACTGAACGAACTGATAGCCTGACCTTAAAAGCAAAAGGTTTGTGAGAACACGAGAAAGACGACCGTTACCATCTTCAAACGGGTGAATCTTCAAAAATTCAACAACAAAGTTTGCGATGATTAAGAGATTATGAAATCTATTCTTTTCAAATGCATCGTTTGTCCACTCAACGAGTTCCTGCATTTCCTTGCCGGTAAGATAAGCTGGAGTAGTTTCAAACATTATCTTGGCAATATTGCCATCCGGTCCAAGAACACCAACAGTATTCTCTTTCTTCTTATAACCGCCACGATGAGTATCGTCTTTTGTGGAATATTTAAGAAGCTGATTGTGGAGTGAGGTGATCAAACTTTCTCTGAGTGGTAAATCTTGATAGCTATCGAAAACATTTTGCAGTGTTTCCAAATAACCCTGAACCTCTTGTGAGTCACGATCCGCAAACTTAGAAATTGCCAAACCTCGCATAACTTTCTCAACCTCTTCATCGGTTAATCTTGCACCCTCGATACGAGTAGAAGCACCAGCTGAAGTGATCAGGGTAGACTTTCTGAGATTGGTAATAGCCTGTGGAGTCATGCGGAGTCCAGACTTAAACTCACCTCGAATTCCATCAATCTCAGCTAAAATAGCCACAATGTGTGGATCAAGATTTTTTATTCGATGGTCAAATTTATTGAAAATTTCGTTCATGGACATAGGTTTGGTTAATAATTTTAACGCTATAGTTTATATAGTTGATTATAACGGATTACAGCGTTAAAATCAATGTCCAGATTCAATGATTTAACGCTATATACCATATAGCGGATTATAACTGATTATAGCGGAAAAAGCAAGTTCACCATTTAAAAACTACGAAAGTTAGCTAAAATGCCCAAATATTACACATTTTCCAAAATTGTTGTATAATTAAAGCAATATGGACGGCGGAGAAAAATACATGATTGGAGTTTGGATCGTGGGAGTCCTCTCATTCATTGCGATATGGATTTATGCATTCGCTTCTTGGGGACTTTTATTCGGTCTGATGTTTGGATGGATACCGGCTTTGATTGGCGGTACGATTTTAGGTTTTTTGTGGCCACTGGTTGTGCTTGCCGTGATCGGATTGATAATTTTGATCAGCAAATAATTTTTATGCACAGAAAAAACTATTGTGCTGTTTTTTGGAAAGTAGTATAATGCAATTAACAATCAAATAGAGTTATGCCTTACGAGGCATCCTGAAAGGAATTCCGAGTTTAAGAGCTCGCGATTAATTATCACTT
>CAZVXQ010000057.1:0-4799 GCA_964630815.1 uncultured Candidatus Saccharibacteria bacterium
GAACTGGTATACGCGTACGTCTCAGAAGCGTATCTCGCAAGAGTTGGGAGTTCGAATCTCCCCGTGCCCACCCGCATAATTCATATATGAAAAAATTAATTATAATAGTAGTCATAGTGTTAGCTCTCATATTTTTTTCATTGTTTTTCATTAAAAAAGATATTTCTGTACCATTAAGTGCAAGTCAAGTAGTAATAACAAAAGATCCTATAAGAACAAATATCAAAAATATGACTATCGAACAAAAAATAGGTCAGATGTTTTTGGTTGGAAACTTTTCTGCCGAAAGTAATGATATCTTAGGTAGACTGATTATTGATAAAAAAATTGGATCAGTTATTTTATTAAATCAAAACATTAAAAATCAAAACGTCTTGCAAGTAACATCCCGTCTGCAAGAAATAGCATCCAGTACGCATCAACCGTTACTTTTAATCTCTGTTGATCAAGAGGGTGGAATAGTTTCGAGAATAAAAGAAAAGGATTCAAATCTTACTGCACAAAATCAGATTCATGACGACGATCAAGCCTATCAAGTTTCGAAGGATCGTGGTTTAGAACTACTTCGAAAAGGTGTAAATGTTAATTTTTCTCCAGTTTTGGAAAATATAATAAACAAAGATTCTTTTCTATATAATCGAGTTTTTCGTGGACAAAAAGAAAAGATAATTTCTTTGGGTTCTAATATGGTACAAGGTTATCAAGATGCCGGAATAGCAGCTACCGTAAAACATTATCCTGGTCATGACGATAGTTCTGTTGATTCCCACAGAAATCTTCCAGTTTCAAATGTTGAGAAGCAAGATTTTTTTGAGTATGTGAGTCCTTTTATAGAAGTAATTAAGAACAAAAAGCCGTTAATAGTAATGATGGCACATGTATTATTTCCTAATATAGATCCTGTATACCCAGCGACACTGTCTCCAGTAATTATAAATCAATTAAGGAACGAGTATGGTTTTGATGGAGTAATTATTACAGATGATATGAATATGGGCGCAATAACTAAAAATTATGGCATTGAACAAAGCGCTTTACAAGCAATTAAAGCGGGTAATGATATATTGTTGTATGTTTCCTCTGAAGATGATTTTCTGCGAGCATATAACGCTGTAATATCTGCTATAGAAAATAATGAAATTTCTCAAAGTAGAATCGATGAAAGTGTTTATAGAATATTAAAATTAAAGGAGACATTAAATAAATATGCTACTCCGTCTATCTAAAATTTTGTTGTTTTACCTCCCACACTCCAAACACATAAACATCGGTATCTCTTTGCGAATTCGATCTTCTTCTGCAGATCTAGAACCATCCTGACTTTTCTTGTGAGAAATCCACTCCTCGAGACGTCGAATGGAGAAACCAGATTTGGCTAGAGCCTTTACATATTGCTGTAAAGGTCGGTGGAAGGAGACAGTAAACTTCTTTTTTGACACTTCTTTTTCTCCCGGAGTCATGTCTATATCGAAACTTTGTTCGGACATGTAACCATCGATTCTTCTGTATTGCTTATTATCTTTCTCATCCCATTGCCAGCTAGATTGTTGAGGGATTCTGAAGTTTGGATGATTAAGGACCACAATTAGTTTTCCATCGGGTTTGAGTACTCTAGAACATTCAGCAAAAGTACCGGCCATATTTTCTATATTCTGTATCGCTAAGACAATCGTAATCACGTCGATCGTTCCATCTTGGATGAAATCAAGTTTATCTGAGGGTGTGACGTGAAAGTCTAGATTAGGATTTTTTTCTTTTATTAATCTATCTTTGGCATGACTTATCAATTCTTTTGAAATATCGCAACCGATTACTTTGGCACCACTTTGGGCAAAAGCAAAAGAAAAGAATCCTTGACCACAAGCAAGGTCGAGTATTGTCATGTCTGGTTTTGGATCAGTAAGACGTATTAAGTTTGGCAGGATTACGTTTTTTTGGTATGAATCTTCAGAATTTTCCAATAGATTGTTATACCATTCAGCGACTTCACCCCAGGATGTTTCTTTTTTCATATTTGAATTTTTATGGCTATATTACAAAGAGACTGTATTTATTGGCTTTCCTTGAATCCAAGCTAAGATATTTTGAGTTGTAGTGTCAAGAATTCTATCGAGCGCCTCATTTGTATTGTAGGCATTGTGCGGGGTGATGATAACGTTTGGCATTTTCATTAAGGCATGGTCAGCGACTATTGTGCAAAGATTATGTTCGCCTGTTTTGTTGCTCATTATGAAAGCGGTTTCATCTTTTACGATATTTTCTTCTTCGAGAACATCTAGTCCTGCTCCAGCTATGACTTTGTTATTTAATGCTTCAACCAGAGCGTTTGTATCGATAATTCCGCCTCGGCTGGTGTTTATAATGAGAGACTCTTTTTTCATTAATGAAAAAGATTTGGCATTTATCAGGTGTTCAGTTTGTTTTGTAAAAGGAATATGGATACTGACTATATCACTGTGACGAAGCAAATGATCTAGATCTACATATTGGAAACCCATATCAGTTTCGGCTTTTTTGTCAGGGAAGCTATCGTAAGCCAAAATTTTCATACCAAAGCCTTTGGCGATCGAAATTACTCTTTTGCCAATCTTGCCGGTGCCAATAATACCGATGGTTTTATCGTAGAGATCAAAGCCTCTGATATTGGTGTTTGTTGTAAGTCCTAACTCGATATATTTGTTTACTGATAAGTGGATTTTTCTTGAGAGCATTAATATCAGTCCAAAAGTGTATTCAGCAACTGTTGATTCACCGTATGAAGGAACATTGGAAATTGTTATATTTCTTTTTTTTGCTTCGGCCAGATCAATGTTGTCGTATCCTGTTGATCGAGCCACGATAAGTGAAAGATTGGGAAATTTTTCCATGACTTTTTTATCGACTATTGAATCAACAAAGACACTCAATACTTGAGCTTCACTAATGGTCAGAGTGTCAGGGTTAATTTTTTCATTGAAATATTTGATATTTGCTTTGATATCATGTTCCTTGAAATGAGTATCTAGACGATTCTTCTCATCGTCATTGGTTCCGTAAATTTCTACATTATATGTTTTTTCCATTGCTCAATTTTATCATATAAATAGTAAATTAATTGAATATTTGCATATTTATAGTCCTCTAGCATTTATGTCACTTTTCTGTTAAATTGTTTTTACGCGCGTATAGCTCAGTTGGTAGAGCACACCACTGATACTGGTGGGGTCCTAGGTTCGAATCCTAGTACGCGCACAAAAAACTGCCTTCGGCAGTTTTTGCGCGTAAGTAAGTGCCTAATGGCACTTACGTCTAGGATTCGAAGAGGTTGAGCATGTCGTACGAAACCCGAGCTTGCGAGGGTGAGTATGACGCGAAACCTGTACCGTTCCTGTAGGGAAAGAATCCTAGTACGCGCACAAAGTCGCATTGTGTTAAAATATATCAATGAACACAAAAACCACCCCACGGGATTTCTTTTTGCATTTAGGAGCAATTGTAGCCCTGATTGTATCAGTAGTCTCAATTATCAATCTTTATTTTAGTGTTATTAACTATTATTTCCCCGACCAGTTAGCTGGATATTTTTATGTCCAAGATATTGCTTGGCCGATCTCAGTCTTGATTGTATTGTTGCCTTTGCTTTTTGTCTTGGAATATTTCATAGAGAAAGATATAAAAATTAATATAGAAAAAGCTGAACTATGGATAAGGAAATGGAGAGTTTATCTAACCCTCTTTATCACAGGTGCCACTATCGTTGGGGATATAATAGCACTAATCAATGTATATCTTAGTGGTGAAATTTCAGAAAGATTTTTGTATAAAATACTAGTTGTAATTGTAATATCTGGAATAGTATTTACTCATTTTTTGTTTTCAAAAAATGTTCCAGTTATAGGTTCAAAATCGCATAAAGTCAAAAAAGTAATACCCTGGTTGGCTGTTGTCGTTGGGATTCTTGCAGTTGTGCTTGGTTTTATGGTAGCTGGCTCGCCTACAAAACAAAGAGATCTGAAGTTAGATAGTCAGACAATAAATGATCTATCAAATATTCAATGGCAGTTAATAAATTATTGGCAATTAAAGGGAACATTGCCAAAAACTCTAGATGAACTTAATGATTCTATTAGTGGCTACTTTGTAGCTGTTGATCCAAAGACGGAGCAACCATATGGTTATAATCACTCATTAGTAAATAATAAACATTCTTTTGAGTTGTGTGCAAATTTTGCAAGAGAATCTGAGGACAATAAGGGTCGGGGAGAATTTGGTGTAGGATATTCAAAAGGTATTGCAACTGATGCTATGTATAGTGTAGGCTATTCTGACGGTTATGATAATTGGAAGCACTCAAAAGGTCTTTCGTGTTTTACAAGAACTATAGATCCGGACAAATATCCGGTCAATGAAAAGTAATTAATATTAATAAATAACATGAATATAGGAAAGAAAACTAAGGTAGTATGTACAATTGGTCCAGCAACAGAAAGTGAGGAGAAACTTATTGAACTAATGAATGCGGGAATGAATGTAGCTCGTCTAAATTTTTCACACGGAGATTTTGCCGAACATCAGGCAAGAGTAGATCGAATTAGAAAAATAACCAAAGAGAAGGGTAATGTTGTTGCTATTGTACAGGATTTGTGTGGACCAAAGATTCGTATTGGAACATTCAAAGATAATGCAATAAATCTGGTTCGTGGAGAAAAATTCATTCTTACTACAGAACAGGTTGAGGGAACTCAAGAAAAGGTATTTATCAATTATCCCGCTCTCCCAAAAGAGGTCAAACCTGGCAATTTCATAATGCTTCAAGATGG
>CAZVXQ010000058.1:0-4766 GCA_964630815.1 uncultured Candidatus Saccharibacteria bacterium
AAGCAGTATAATCCAATGGATCCGATCAAGGGTCTAAAACTTATACTTTAATAACATGTCTATTCTCACAAAAAAAGAAATTATTGAACGAATCGCAAAAAATGAATTGGCTATTAAACCAGGATTAGATTTATTCCAATTACAGGAACATTCAATAGATCTTCGTCTTGGTTTTACATTTATGATTCCGAAAATGTGGCACCTGACATCAAATGGGCGTGAATCGTTAGATATCACCCATTTTGACAAAAGAAACCATGAGTATTTTGAAGTGGTCGAATTGGAACAAGGACAATATTTTGATTTTTTACCACAAGAATACGTCTTAGTTTCAACTCTGGAAACCATAAAAATGCCTAACGATCTAATGGCGATACTATATCCTAGATCTTCTACCAATCGAAAAGGTCTATCTCTTGACCTTACTGGTATTATTGACGCAGGTTATGAAGGTCAACTTGTTATTCCAATCAGAAACAATACAAGATCTCAAGCGGTTAGACTTTACCCAGGTGAAAGACTGTGTCAGGTAGTATTTGAAGAGCTAACTAGCCCAGTAACATCAAGACCAAGTAAATATCATCAAAAAGACATTATAGAAGGTGTACAAATGGAAAAGAAAGATGAGGCAGAACTCATAATTAAAGGGGACATAAAAAATCTCAAGGAAAAATTCAAAGTCGATACTACAAAATAAATTTAATTCCCAATGAACACCTTCATAATTTCTGCACTAACCACCGACGGCTATATAGCCAAGAATGCCACACATCCAGCTTTATGGACTAGTAAAGCCGACAAAAAGCGCTTTGTAGAGATCACAAAGCGAGCCGGTGTAGTTGTTATGGGCCTAAATACTTTTAACACTCTTGGTGGCAAACCACTCAAAGACAGACTCAATATTATCTATTCACCTACCCCACTTCCTGCCATGGAAAATGTTGAAACTACGACCTTGGCTCCTGAAGAATTACTCAAAAATCTTGAGGCACGTGGAATAAAAGAAGTAGTGATCTGCGGAGGATCAACCATCTATTCAATGTTCATGAAAACTGGTCTAGTCAATAAACTTTATCTCACCGTTGAGCCAGTCATATTCGGCGACGGCATGAGATTATTCAAAGACGACATGGATTTCAAACTCAAATTGGTCAAGTCAGAGATTACCGAGGAAGGTACGCTGATGTTGGATTATGATGTTTTGAAGTAGTTAGTATCGCAAAGAAAGGGTGCCGTGTGCAAATTATTTTTTAAAATCTGTGAGACTCGCGTCGTTAACTTGCAAGATTTTTGAACATTGGTCGTTGCACGAGATGTTCAAAAATCTAGCAATTTATACTCCGCTCAAACAATTCACAGATTTCAAAAAAATAATTTATACATATCCCGCTCTAATGTTTAACCACGAAAAACAAAAGACCCTCTCAGGTCCCTTGTTTTTCTAGATTTTAAATTTTAGATTTAAGATTTGAGATTACTTAACATCAACTCCCATCGATCTACATGTACCAGCAATAATCTTTGCTGCTTGATCGACTGTATTTGCATTTAGATCACGCATCTTCTTTTCAGCGATTTCCTTGATCTGAGCTTTTGTGATTGTGCCTACTTTACTCAAATTTGGCTTGCCTGAACCTTTGTCTTTCTTGATAGCTTTCAAAATAAGACTTGAAGCTGGAGGAGTTTTGAGGACAAAAGAATATGTTCTATCTTCATAAACTGAGATAACAACTGGGATCATATCACCAATCATGTCTTTTGTTGCATCGTTGAACTTCTTTGTAAAATCACCGATATTGACACCTGCCTGACCCAAAGTTGGACCCAAAGGAGGCGCAGGAGTAGCTTTACCTGCTGGAGCGATCACTTTAACTTTCTTGATTATCTTCTTTGCCATAGTTTTGCAATCCTACCTTATACTTTCTTAACTTGCAAGAAATCCAATTCGACCGGTGTTTCTCGCCCGAACATCGAAACCAAAACTTTGATCTTACCTCTCTGCGTGTCTACCTCGGCAACCTTGCCTTCGAAGTCCTTGAAAGGTCCGTCAGCAATCTTAACCAAGTCACCATTTGAGAGATCGATAGAGTGTTCGGTTGTACTCTTTTGCATTCTTGAGAATAATGTTTCAACTTCTTTTGGATCTAATGGAACTGGTGAGACACCTGCCCCAACGAAACCTGTAACACGAGGAGTATTGCGAACCACATACCAAGAATCATCTGTAACGATCATGTCCACGAGAACGTAACCGGGATAAATCTTCTCTTCTTCTTCGACACGCTTGCCACCTTTGACTTTGATCTTTTTTTCGGTAGGGACAATAACATTGAAGATCTTATCTTCCATGTTAAGTGATTCGATACGCTGTTTCAAGTTTCGAGCAACGGCATTTTCGTATCCAGCATAAGTATGGATTGCATACCAACTTCTCTCACCTGTTGTGTTTTGTTTTGACATTATATTAGAACAATAAAGTTAGAAGCCTACCAAACACGAAGTCAGAAATTCCTAGCAAGATAGCCGTAGCGAGAGAGACTGAGATTACGAGAGCGGTAAAACGAATAGTCTCGGCTTTTGTAGGCCAATTGACATGATTCATTTCTGCCCTTGTATCTTTGATATATTCGGTAATTTTCATATTTGTATTAAAAAACCCCTGAGGGGACTACATCTCTATGTTATCACGACATGGGATTGGGAGTCAATCCACTACCGCGAGGCGAGGCCTCGAGGAGTTTTTGATAAAAATCAACGGCATTAAGCCATTTGTAGTCAATTTCGCTCGCGAGGCCTCGCCTCGCGAAAAAATTCAGCGCACTGCAAGCAGTGCGCTGATGAACTAACGAAGGACTAAGTACTAAGGGTCCAAAGAGACCCGAGTGACCTAGACCTGAGGACTTGCGGAGACCGCAGCTGGGCTATCGGGGAACCAAGCACAGTTGAGCCGATCGTATTCCGAGTCCCACCCCATCCCGTTCCAGCAGAGGCAACGGACGTAGAGATGGCTATCGGCGCCACGATAGATGGTTCCCCAGAAGGAAATCCGTAACTTTTTATTCCAATCTTTCGGGATGAGGTCAGGATGCTCGAGGTAAAAGTCCAGGAGCTGAGCTCCGAGAACTTTCTGACCTTCAAGTTTCGTCTTGAGATCGTAACCCTCAAGAAACCCACCACCTGCCTGAAAATCATCAAGATAAAGGTTTAACTTGAGGTCACTCAACTTCTTTTTACCCCTGACCCGACTAGCAATCTGGTCGCTGACATCGGCAAGTCGGAAACAGATCCGGATGGTCGGTACTGCGTCAAAGTCTATAACATGTTCCACCAGCCCCATCACGAGCAACTTCTTCTTGTACTTATTATACTCATCCGTGAGCATATAGAGAATATTCCTGAAGGCTTGCTCACCTTCCCCAGTGATCCAATCGAGAATTTCGAAATCAACTCTCTCTCGAACCACCACCTGCCTGATGATCGTCCAGACCTGCACGAGCATCGCCATGAACTGTCCAACACCTTTCCAATCCAACTTACTTTTTTTCATACTCTCCTTTTGCCTCCCCATTGCACCACTATTTTTCAAGTGCGCTCCGGATTGGACATTTAGGATTTCGACGTGCTGTATTGGCTTAGATTCTAATCTTCGCCACAGCATTCAATAGTCGACTTAGGTATTTATCAACAATAGAGGTCAAAAACTACTGAATACTGTAGCGAAAAATAAACATTTCAAAGTTCGAAAACTATCGATGTTATAACAAAAACTGCGATATAAGTAAAACATTCACATAATTTTCAATAACAGAGCGAACCCTTCAAACCAAACAGCCTGCGGAATAAATCCGCAAGCTGTTTAAAAAAACTTATCTAACAATATTACTTTATCTCGTAAGTAATTGTCACACTGCTTGTAACTTTTTGCTCACCAATTGGAATTTCTGGCACAGACTGAGTCTTTACAGACATCATCTCTGCAGCACCACCCATGCCATATGCTCTTGGGTAATATGCACCATTATCTTCAGAAAAACTTACTATCTTTACCAACGAAACACCTAGCTGTTTTGCCAAAACTTTTGCTTTTGATTTTGCCTCTTCGATTGCTTCTGCACGAGCTTCCGCTTTTACATTATCTGGATCATCAACTGAGAAATTAAGACCATTTACATTTGTAACGCCAGTTGCACCGATAGCACTGAACAATGCTCCTGCCTTCTTGAGATCACGGACTTTGACCATCACATTTTGACTTACATCATATCCAGTCAAGACTGATTTTGAAGGAGGACAACTGTATGTAGTACAAGCAAAGTTCTGATACTCATAATGAGGATTGATATTATATGATTGATTTTGAATATCTTTGTCTTCTACCCCACCATCACGAACCGCCTTGAGAGCCAAATTGATCTTTTTTGTTGCCAACTCTTGAGCTTCTTCAACTGTTTTTGCCGTCTCAGTTACCCCGAAACTAAATGTAGCAATATCAGGAATCGCTACAGCATCACCCTCACCAGTCACGGTGATCAAGTTGGACATATTTGGATTCTGACCAACATAGAATATTGACTTGATCTCTTTGATAGAAATTATTGCCAAAAAGATTGTAAGCAATCCAACAGCACCCATAACCGTGTTCCAAAATTTTGGAGGTGTATTTATCATATTATTTTATTTAGTAGTAATAATCTTATAATAACGTCTACTTCTATTATTGGCAATAATTGAGATTACAGGCGATTGTGCTGTACAAAGAACATAGG
>CAZVXQ010000059.1:0-4689 GCA_964630815.1 uncultured Candidatus Saccharibacteria bacterium
AGAGTAATATTATCAGTAACAACGATATTGGAAGTGAACATTGGTCCATTGATAAAATCAGTCACGCGCGCCTCTCGATGTGGAAATTTCTTTTTTAATTCATTCAAATCATTTTCATTTTGGATAAGCAAGGTTCCGCCACCAGTATGTCCATGAGACCATTGGAGAACAAAGGCTTTCTTATTCCAAGATATTTGCTCAACCGTTGTAACTGTGTGTGGTGGTAATAGAGAAGACAATTCTCCAAGCCATTCTATTTGGCTAATTTTATTTTCGACTTTTTCGGACAATTCTGCCGAGGGATTAAGAAGTGTCCAACCTTTTTCTTTACACAATGCTTCTATATGAATGGTATTTTTGAATACCAAAATCTTGACTTGGCTTTGTTCAGAAATAGTTTTTTGAACTTCAGGCAAGGTCAAAAGTTCATAAGTATCAAGAATTTCTGGGGATTTTATTAGCCAAACATTATCTGGATATTTTTCTTTTATTGATTTTGCATAAGAGGTTTCATTGGTAATAATAAAGTAGTTACCAATAGGCTCTTTTCCCAAAGCCCTTTCAATATCTCGTGCGACGTATATGATACTTGCCATATAGATAGTGTAGTATATTATACCTTTATGTCTACTTTTTACGTTATAGCAACACCAATAGGTAATCTTGAGGATATAACTCTACGTGCACTTCGTATTCTAAAAGAGGTGGATCTTGTATTATGTGAAGATACTAGAGTTACTAGAAAGCTTTTTGAAAAACATCAAATTTCTACAACAACCATGAGTTATCATGCACAAAGTGGTGAAGCAAAGGTGGAAATTATTCTTGAAAAAATTGAAGAAGGGAAAAACATTGCACTTGTAACTGATGCTGGAACACCCGGAATATCTGATCCGGGTTCAATGCTGATTTCACAAATTAGAGAAAAATTTCCAGAATTAACTATAGTCGCTATACCCGGTGCTTCAGCTCTTACGTCCGCACTTTCAATAGCTGGAGTCCCCACACATGAATTTACTTTCCTCGGCTTTCTTCCACACAAAAAGGGTAGAGAAACTCTTTTCAAAGAAATCTCCGAATCAGAAAGAACTATGGTTTTCTATGAATCAACACATAGAATAATGAAAACACTAGAATCTCTTTCAAAAATAAATAAGAAAATTACTATTGTACGTGAAATAACAAAAATATACGAAGAAGTTTTACAAGGTACAGCTGAAGAGATTATTAAAATAATGACTGAAACTCCAGAAAAACAAAAAGGGGAGTTTGTTGTAATAGTCTCATAAAAAGAAATCACCACCGACCTGTTCCGCAAAGGGAAATATCAATGGTGATTCTCGAATTGGGCCATAATCTCCTCATATGACTCTCTGAACGCTTCAAATCTGTCACGTTCGGAGGGGTCAGTGGTCAAGAAAACAGGTCCGTTTTTGCAACGAATTAAGATGCCGTTGTTTTGATAGGTGATTTTACCTGGTTCTTCAAACTTTGCTGTGAAAGGGGATTGCATACTTTGTGCAAATGGTTTCCAAATCCTCTCCACAGTCACGCCAACTATTGGTGGCATTTCGTAAATTTGAATGCTCCAGCTCATTTCAACTACAAAACTTGCCACAAAAACTCCGTTAATTTCTGGTTTGATTTTGTTGATCAAACCGATTCTATTTCGTTGATTGTCAGTGAAGTTGATTAGTGGATTTTTTCCGTCGAATTGTTTCAGATCGTTTGCTTGAAGGTGTTGTTGATTCATTTTTCCTCACCTCCTTTCTAGCGTAATATTATCATTTCAATGTATAATTACAATTAATTAAATTAATTTTAAAAAATATGTCAAAGAGACAATGGTTATGCTTGATGGGTGTATGGGTGATGATATTTCTTTTTCTAGGTGTTCCGTCGTTGTGGCACAAGATCATCGCATTGGTAACAGGACTCATAATAATTGCAATCGCATATAGTCTGCCACATGAGAAAAGTAGTCAGTCTGGTAACGGTTCTGTCTTTATTGAAAATAATAATACAAATGAGTCCCCTTAAGATTTTTGGGTTAGTAATCTTGATTATAATTATTCTAGTAATAGCTGGAGGATTTTATTATCCGCAAGAATACAAAAGTCTAGGATTTGATGATACATCAATTGTCGAACCAATAACATTGCCATTGCCATTCCAAGTAACTCATATAAAGACTCCAGATCAAGTAAAAGCAATTTATATGTCTAGTTGGGTTGCTGGTAATGACAAGTTGAGAGAGAATCTTGTAAACATTATTGATACAACGGAATTAAATACAGTAGTAATTGATATAAAAGACTATACGGGTAGAATAAGTTTCTTGCCGAAAGATCCTGATCTGCAAAAAATCGGTTCGGCTGAAGAAAGAATAAAAGATATAAAGGAATTTATCGGTTTATTACATGACAGAGGAATTTATGTAATAGGTCGAATTTCATCGTTTCAAGATTCATTCTTGGTTCATACACATCCTGAATACGCAGTAAAAACAAAAGCTGGTGTAGTCTGGAAAGATTTCAAAGGGGTGAGTTGGCTTGATGCTGGTGCAAAGCCAGTTTGGGATTATTTGATAAAAATTGGTGATGAGGCGTATTCTGTTGGTTTCGACGAATTAAACTTTGATTATATAAGATTTCCATCAGACGGAAATATGATAGATATTGCATATTCGTATAGTGAAGGTAGAACTAGGGCAACGGTTATTGGCGATTTCTTTTATTATGTAGGTAAATATTTCAAAGAAAAAGGAATTCCAACCTCAGCAGATTTATTTGGACTTACTACTTCAAGTAATAGCGATTTAGGCATAGGTCAAATGCTTGAACCAGCACTCAAGAACTTTGATTTCGTAGCCCCTATGGTTTATCCATCACATTATCCACCAAACTTTAATGGTTATCCAAATCCCGCAGCTAAACCTTATGAAATAATTACTTATGCAATGAATGCTGGTATACAAAAAGCAGAAATGGCTAGTACAAGTCCAGATAAACTTAGACCATGGTTGCAGGATTTTAGTATAAACGGTACGCATTACACGCCTGATATGGTGCGTGCTCAAATCAAAGCTACATATGATACAGGTCTTAATAGTTGGATGCTGTGGAATGCCTCAAATGTTTACACGGTACCAGCTCTAGTTAGGGAAAGTAAATAATTCACAAACTCTTGCTTTTTTGTAGAAGTCTGGTACTATTTATATCCGGATGTTCTTTCGCTCATTTTGAGGAAGTGGGTCGTTTGACCATCTATGCATCGGAGGATGCATCAACAAAAACAGTCGGTTAAATCGGAGGATAGAAAATGTCAGCCAAATCGATGGAAGTCAGTAATTGGCCGAGGCCGATGGGTAAGGAAACCCAAAGGATACTCGGGTTGGTGTCAACATGCAGATTGGACCGTGGTTGTCGTCCCGAAATTCCGGGTAATGACGAAGCAATGGATGCATTCGCGGTTCACGCGCTCAAATCCCAACTCGCTGTGTTTGGCGATACCGATCACATGCACAGTCGTATGTGTCCTGTCGGACCCCGCTTCTCACACGAACTCAAGTTGCAGCTTGCTGAACAGCGTGATGAGGAACGTGAATCGGGACGTGAGATCCCCAACGGAAGTAAGCCGTCCACGTTTGTTGCTTCATCGTCGTCGGATGATTGGCATCCGAAGCCTGAAATCGAAACCTAGCCATAAACTCAGTCAGCAGATTTTAATATTATGGCAAAAACTCTGGTTTCTCAAAAGGAGTTCGACGCTAAACGTGACCGTATCGTGGAGAGCGGACACGTTGGATCGGGCGGACGGTTGCACGTGCGGATCGGTGGCAAACCTGCAGTTGTTGATGGTCGCACCATTGATCAGGCAAAACGTGAGGTCGCGTCAATTCTCGAAAAAACCTATCGCGTCGGTGAGCCACAGGAAGTGGCAATGCAGTAGTCAGAAGCAAGTTTTCAGCCGGGGAGAGGATAAATATCCGCCCCGGCTTCAATTTTTATGATATAATATTCTCATATCTAAGTTTTCTATATTTATGAATGATGAAAGAATAACGTACTTTGGACAAACAGATGCTAGAAATAAAAAAGTAACCTTTGGAATCAAAGCCAAAGATCGTACTAAGCATGTCTATGTTATTGGAAAGACAGGTATGGGAAAGTCTACCTTGCTCGAAAACATGGCAGTTCAAGATATCAAGAATGGCGAGGGGATGGCCTTTATTGATCCTCACGGAAAGACAGCAGAACTTCTTCTTGAATATGTTCCTGAACATAGAATGAAAGATGTTGTTTATCTAGCGCCTTTTGATATGGACTACCCAATATCTTTCAATGTTTTAGAAAGTGTTGACCCAGACAAAAGACATCTAGTCGTTTCTGGTCTGATGAGTACATTCAAGAAAATTTGGCAAGACGCATGGTCAGCAAGAATGGAATATATTCTTACAAATACCTTACTTGCACTTCTAGAATATCCCGACGCAACTCTTCTTGGGGTAAATAGAATGCTTTCTGATAAAGCTTTTCGTAATCAAGTTATTCCTTGTATTACCGACCCATCTGTAAAATCATTTTGGACTCAAGAATTTGCAAACTATACAGAAAGAATGGCACTTGAGGCTGTGCCCGCAATCCAAAACAAAATTGGTCAATTCACCGCCAATGCACTTATCAGAAA
>CAZVXQ010000060.1:0-3729 GCA_964630815.1 uncultured Candidatus Saccharibacteria bacterium
GATCGCCACCAAGACAGAATGGGAGAATATCGTACGTTCTCAAGTTTGTATTTGTTTTGAAAAGGACGGGCTTGATTGCTCAAGCTATTTATATTCTCTCATTTTGTTTCCTGTGATGTCAATCTTCGGTCGGTGGACATCACAACGTTGTGTTTATGGCAAAGTGCAAATCTGACACTCGATTTCGGGTGTTCAGTTTACTCTTATCCTGAAATACCTTTATTTTGCTTGGCCTGTTTTCTTTCGATTGTAATTATTACACGTCCATAAATACTCCATTTTGTGTTAGGTTTGTTCGGTTTGTGTAGGTTGCCAATAAATACACCCCGACCCACAAACCTCAAATTTGACTAGCCAAGTATGCTAAAATACCCTTACAAGGCCTTGTGTCGTGGGTACCATACCCACATGGCCCGCAAAACAAGGAGCGAAGCGACTATGTTTTGCGTGAGTGCATTTTAAGGAGCATAGCGACTATAAAATGCCTCCGCACTTACATCTGAATACTACCGAGCAAAGCGCTAGCTTTGCTGCGGGATTTGAAAAGTCTGAGCATATGGAACGGAACCTTCACTACGTCGAACTTGTGAGACTAAGTGAAGGTGAGTACCATGCGAAGACTGTACAGAAACTGTAGGTTTCAAATCCCGCCCTCTCCGCACGTTTTTTTCGTCAACATGAATTCAGCTACATAAATTATGTTTAGAGTAAGAGTATCATTTGCTTAACTACAAAATTACACTGAAATTAGACAAAGCAGTATTAGGGAGTAATGGACAATCCAGAAGAGGACTAGAAACAAAAAATCCGTCAAATGACGGGTTCTTTATTGGTGCTTGGCTACAGCTTGTAAGCCGTGAGAGGGCGAACCCTCCAAACACCACAAATAGAATAACAAAAAAATGAAAAATAGTAAACATGCTATAATACCACCATGTTCCTCCTCTTAAAGGGCATAGCCGTAGGTTTGGCGATTAGTATACCGATGGGTTCGGTTGGTGTCTCGGTCATCCACAGGGTGATGATGGGTGAAAAGCTTCGAGCAATGATGGTTGGCGTTGGATCAATAGTTGCTGACACTATATTTGGAATAATTGCTGTTTACGGATTGAGTGCAATATCAAATATGATAGTAAATCACAAAACCAGCCTAAGCTTGGTTGGTGGTATATGTTTGCTATATATTTCTATAAATATTTTCTTTTCGAAACCAAAAGACACAGACGAAGTCAATGACATACTTTCATTATCCAAAGATTTTGCCACCGGTTTTATTCTTACAATTACGAACCCTCTCACTGCAATCGCAATTTTAGCTCTATTTGCCTGGTTTGGTATAAATGGCGCAGTAAGCTCTATTGTTCCAGCAACAATCCTAATTTTGGGCCTAATAGCTGGACTTGGTCTATGGTGGTTAACACTTATCAGTATTACCAATCATTTCCGAAATAAATTCCAAATTTCATCATTCAAAATAATTAATCAAATTTTTGGCATTCTACTTTTCGTCCTCGCTATTTTGATTTTGAGCAGGGTAATATAGCAAACTATTTTAAATTTTTATTTCAAATAAATAGTAGTGCTTTAGAATCCTGGAAAATAGTCCGTTTTGATTCTTTTTTTATTGACACCAATCTCCAAAAGCATTTTTCTAGTAGCTACTACCAATGAATTGGGTCCAGAAATATAGAAGGTCCGCTCATCATAATCTGGCACTTCCTGTAAGATTAAACCCACATCTATGAAGCCTTTATAACCATTCCAATCCTCAGGCACATGATCAAGATCGGTAAGAGTACTTACTACCTTGAGACCATTATGGGTACAAGCACGATGAAATATATTTGTATAGGCCAATTCTTCAAACCGTTTGCAACAATAAATAAGATCTATATCTCGTTGTTCATTCTTGTCCATAATATACTGAATCATACTTCGAAATGGCGTTATCCCTATACCGCCCGCAATAAAACAAAGCTTTTCATCTTTATTTTTTGGCAGAACAAAATCTCCACCAAGTTGGCCTGCAAAAATCTGTTGACCTTCTTCTAGTTCTGCTAATGCTCGTTTGAAACTACTAGATCTCTTTTTATCAAATTTAATACCTAATAAAATCTTGTCCTCTGTAGGCGAGGAGGCAATAGTAAAATATCTACGATTACCACGATTATCGGCTTTGTTGTGTGCCAAAGTAAATTCCATATATTGACCTGATTGGTATCGTATTTTTTTGTTGGAAGAAAATTCAAACTCTCCTGTGTCTCTTGCGATTTTTGTTGCTCTATCTAGAGTCAAGACATAACGTCTTTTTGGACTCGCTAACCATGAATAAATGTTACCGATACACAAAGCTAACTCTGGTGTAGAAAAGATATTGCCTATATGAATAAAAGGGGCATATAAAATACCAGCAATAAATCCGTAGACAACACGATTCTTGTATTTTGGTGGCATTGTAATTGGTTCAGTCAACATGATTGTTGCAAAGAAGATTATTGGGGAATCGAGCAAAATTCTTTGAAAGAGAGTTAGTATATCGACTTTGCCAAATGATCCTGAAATAAGTGTAATGAAGGCGAACATAAAAAAACTGAAAATTACATCGTAGCGTCTAATTTTTCTAACTACTAAAAATCCACCGATTAAAACAAAAGGGAATAACCAAGAAGTACCTATCCACCATGAGGCAGACTGGTTTATGGTAAGCGCTGTCAAAGCAACTGCAAATGCAACCGGATTGAAAATATGCTTCCCGTAAATAGAAACTATATATTTGCTTGCCTGAGACCAGATACCAGCCCAAATGAGTAAGGGAAGAATTGATAAATATTGATCAAAAAAGGGTGGAGTAATAATAAGTGAAAGAATCAGTGCGGTAATATAAACTGACTCAATATTTACATCAACTTTAAAGGTTCTGGAAAAAACTTCATTCGTAATTATAGATACAACCAATAAAACACTTAAAGAATATAGTAGAGCTTGTGGTTCAAAAGCTAATTTATCAAATAATGCTAGAACAATCGCAGAAATATAAATAAAACAAAGTACATAGAGTACTACTCGATACATAGTTATTTTATTCAATAAATTATCGATTTTCTGCATATATATTATTTATAAATCTTCAACGGTAAACTTTTCAAAGCCACTAGTCATTGTGGCTATTCCTTTATTATCAATTATATATCCTTCTAGATCTTTTTGCTTTTCAATAAAGTTGATACCTAATAACCCCATAGCAAAAGCAGGTGTAGCAAAACGATCTGCTTCATAAACATTTGGTCCAATAACAGTCAAACTCCTGATAAGATCGAGTTTGTCATCTTTTTGTTTCGGATTATATATATGCTGACCCCTGATATATGTACCAGATGTTGCGATTCCACAATTCGTTAAATATACAGTTTTGACTATTTCACCTTGTTTAAACGGATTTTCAATACCGATTTTCCACTTTCTTTTGACTTCGTTTAGACCTCCAACTTCTATATCACCACCAGCATTAACATAAAAATTATCAAAACCCGCATTCCTCAATATCTTACTTGCATTATATATAGACCAGCCTTTGACTATACCAGATGGATCAAAAATTCCGTTTCTATTTATTATGTCGAAATATCCATCAGTTTGTTTTTTTGTTTTCTCAGCTAGACTAAATATCTCTTTCATATCTAAACTAGCATTATCCAAGAGACGTTCACCTCTATTTATTTGACTTATTTC
>CAZVXQ010000060.1:3739-4607 GCA_964630815.1 uncultured Candidatus Saccharibacteria bacterium
CACTAAAAGTTTTATCGATAAACTCAAAATAATCAAAAACTCTGTTTATTGCCTTTTCGGTCAATTGATTTGCCTCAGACACTATAACAACCGTTATGGGCATACCCATTATTAACCTGGTTTCTTTCATTATTTTTTGGCTTGTGAGAGTGCGTAGCTGAGAGATTTAACAAATCCTTTACTGGTTTGAGTTGCTCCTGTCACAATGTCTACATCAGCACTTTGAGATTTTATAGCCTCGCTTTTTAGGATAGGCATCGCTCTTTCATTGATTTTGATAGAATTATCGCGATCATTCGGATATTCCAGAAAACTAATATTTGTAATATTACCATTTGCTATTGTCGCACTCACTTTAACATTACCGTAAAAAACATCTTCTAGTGAGCCAACATATGTACCGTCTTTATATTTACCAATAACACTCGTCACGGAACCATTATTAGCAGTCAAATCTGTTGTATATACATTATTTTGATCAGCAATGGCGCTGTCATTTCTTCTAAAAAAAGAAAGGACTTTGTCTGCAATAAGACCATTCTTCCAGTTCACAGAAATCGTGTAAATAATAAATGCCAAAATTATCCCAATCGATAAATTAAATTTATTTTTTGAATATTTATAAGAACTGTTTTGAATATAATTTGTCATTTTATGATTTCTTTATATTAATTTTATTATTTCTTGAAAAGAATTTTATCAGAATTTTATCTCACTTTGATATGCTTATTTATTATAAGTATAAATTAAATATAGCCATGAAAACAAGTCAAAAGAAATACGGTTTTACATTAATCGAAGTCCTTATTGTAATTGGTATTATAGCAATATTGGCGACCATAGTATTAGTTGCAGTCAATCCAACTCG
>CAZVXQ010000061.1:0-4314 GCA_964630815.1 uncultured Candidatus Saccharibacteria bacterium
AAGCTCATATCGATGCTGGAGCAAAGAGAGTCGTAGTTTCAGCACCGACCAAGGATGAGCCAGAGGCAAAAGTAAAGGGTGCTATGGTCCTCATGCGTATGAATGAAGAGGATTTGTCCAAGTCACTCATCACCTCCAATGCTTCTTGTACTACAAATGCTGCTGGACCTCTCTTGGCCATATTGGACGAAAACTTCGGTATCGAAAAAGCAATGCTAAATACTACCCATGCCTATACTGCAAGTCAGGGTATAGTCGATGGTCCAAATAAGAAAGACTTCCGCGAGGGTAGGGCTGGTGCTATGAATCTCGTACCATCATCGACGGGTGCGGCGATCGCTGTTACCAAGATTATGAAAAATTTGAAAGGCTTGTTTGATGGCATATCGGTACGCATTCCTGTCGTTACGGGTTCTCTTGTAGATATTACATTCATTTCAAAAAAAGACACAACAGCTGAAGAAGTAAATAAAGTTCTAACCGAAGCTTCCAAGACCGATCGTTGGAAAGATATTTTTGCTGTTTCCGACGAACCTTTGGTTTCTTCTGACATTATCGGTTCACACCACGCATCTATTGCCGATTTGCTCATGACTCGCGTCGTCGGTGGCAATCTTGTCAAAGTCCTAGCTTGGTACGACAATGAGATGGGGTATACTTATACGCTGGTGGAGCATATAGAGAAGGTGGGGAGGTTGGTAAATTAATTGAAAATTATAATTTTATGTCAATTACTTTCCTTGCAATCGTAATAGCAGTTGCCGTACTTATTAGGGCTCTAATTTCCTACTTTATTTTCCGCAGGTATCCTGGACTTATAAAATGGATTGGATATTACGTACTCACGCTTGTAACATGTATATTTATATTTTTCCCCGCATGTATATTTCTAGGTAATGAAGTTTGTTGGGACTTCGATGTTGCAACACATAAGACGGTGCTGCTAATAGCATCAACAATTCTCCTTTTGTTGTGTGCTTGGGTATGGATCGAGATTTTCAAATACACTAAAATTGATAATGATAGTAGGGTCCCTAGTACTAGCAAAATAGTGGGAATAATAGTGGCTACTGTAGCTATATTAATCGCGCTTGTCGTTGTCATTTTAGGAACGTCATCTTACTGGGCACCCCTTGTTGGACAATAAGAGCATCAACATGCCATCTTTTGAATATCTGATACTCTCGAATTTTCAAAAGGTGAGCGGGCGGGGGATTTTCTAAAATTATGATAAAATGTGACTATGAAACTCACGTGGTACGATAATAGACTAAAATAAACTTATACGCTGGTGGAGCATGTAGAGAAGGTAGGTAAATTAATTTAAACTGGCAATAGTAGGATGCTACAAAATATTATTACTCTATGCATTCAAAAAAAATCTACTTTATTGTTATCATAGTACTGATACTTATTGCATCAACTGTTTTTGTAGTGCAAAAGTTTAACAATCTTAAGGCTGATATGACTGGTGAAGATTCAAATGGTCTTTCAAACCAAAATCCAATTTCAGAGCTTACTTGGACCAAAGAAGAGATAAAGCACAACGGCAAAACAATTCTTTCTATAAATGACTTCCCAGACGAAATAGAAGTGGCAAAAGACACATTCTTTGGTTCATCTGTATTTTTTACAGGTGCGGTGATGAGTCCAGATAGAACTTACATATCTATAACAATAAGCGGTGGTGTTCACGAATTTGGTTGGTTATATGAGATCAAGAGTGAGAAAATAATTCCAGTAGCATTTTCATTTGATGGGGGAGTGAAAATAGATAAATGGAAAAATAATAATGAAGTAATTTTCAATATTACAAGTCCACAACCAGCCACCTCAGAACTTATTGTAGACATAAACAATCTTCCACTATATCCAAAACTAAAATCAAACACCGGTGCTGAAATACGGGGAGAGATGGGGGCTTTGGGTTGTCCAGAAATGATGATAATAAATAAAATGCCCGGACCAGGACCAACCAAGAAATCGTATTACATATTGGACGGTAATCGTGTCGAAATTGACGATTATGATCCGATTTGGATTAAAGCAAATTGTGATGTTCCAGTTCAGGAAGTGTATTAGTCTGCTATAATAATCTTAATGTCTAACTATAAAGATCAAGCAAAACTATTATTTACGTTGCTATTTTTTGTACTTTCAATATTTATTTTATCAAATTACAAAGATCTTCAGAATTATTTTTCTTCAAATATTGACTCTTCGAGCCAACTCTCAGCGATCGGAGATGTTTCTACTTCTGGATTAGTTGCTTATTTTGATTTTGAAGCCGGTTCCGGAATTTCTGTTGCAGATCAATCTGGAAATGGAAATAGTGGAAGTCTTGTTAATGGACCATCTTGGGTTGCGGGTAAAATAGGAAATGGGGCAGTATATTTTGATGGTTCAGATGACTATCTAAATATACCAGCATCCGCTAGTCTAGATGTAAGTTCTGGTAATTTCACTATTTCTTTTTGGTTGTCTCATGTCTCATCTAATGATAGTGGTACATTCATACTTAAGGGTAATAGTTCTACCAATGGTATTAGAATTTCCCGAGCAGGTACAGGTTCAATTGGTTTGCACACCTACCAATCAGGAGCATCTCAGTTAAATAGAAGTGATAATGATCATTTTATCGGTTCAGAATGGGTTCATGTAACTGTGGTTCGGGATGGTGCTATTGGAAAAATATATTTCAATGGAAATGAAGTCTCAACATATTACAATAGGGACTCGATTGTTAATCCAGTTTCAGCAACTTCAGAATCTCTCAAAGTATTTAGTGGCCCGAATAATTATTATTCAGTAAGAGGTTCGATTGATGAGCTTAGGGTTTATAATAGGGCACTTTCATCGTCTGAAATTTCTGATATATATAATTACACTGGCAATGTTTCTGTTCCAACACCAACACCCACGATAACTCCGACACCTACTCCAGTTTTAACACCCACACCTGTTCAAGATACACAACCGCCCACCACACCAACAAACGTAGTAGCATCAGTAATATCCGATACACAAATCAATATATCGTGGAATGCTTCCACTGATAATACTGCTGTTTCTGGTTATAAAATTTATAGAAATTCATCATTACTAACGGCTGTCGGTGGCAATAGTTATAGCAATACAAGTTTATCTCCTAGTACAAATTATTCTTACAGAATATCCTCTTATGATTCATCTGGTAACGAATCTCCTCAATCTACTCCAGTCAGTGCTACCACAAATGATGCTCAACTTGGTTCACCTACAAGTTCTGGAAGTTTAACTTTGTCTAGTACTTTCGAGAATATTAGTGTTAAAGCTAATTTTAGTAATGATACAGATCAAGATAATTCTGCATTGATTTATTTCAAAAAAGCATCAGATGTGAGCTGGTTAAGTGCTTTTACTCCTTTTATAGATCGTAGAACAACTCTATCCGGATCTCAAAATCCTAATATCAATCAAGCTAGAGTTAGTATTGTTGGTCTATCATCCAATACGGCTTATGATATAAAAGTGGTTTGGTCCGATCCTGATGGTCTATCAAATTCATCGACTGTGACTGGACAGATTTCAACTTTGTCGTACGATCCTATTTCAAACGGAACAACTAGAGTTGTCGCATCAGATGGTTCTGGAAATTATTTAACAATTGATTCTGCTATAGCAGCTTCATTACCAGGAGATGTAATATCGATTAAACCTGGTATTTACACACCTTTCACAGTACCCGCAAATAAATCCGGAACTTCAAATGCGTATCTTACTATTCAAGGACAAGGATCCGGAGTCATTATCAGTGGTGGAGCTGTAAATCAGAACGTCACTATTTCAGCAAATTATGTTCGTTTGAAACAATTACAATTTGAACAAACTAACAGACATTCAATTTATATAGATACTAATGTTCATCATGTTTATATCGAAGATACAATTCATGAGGATATTGGGGGTTCTGCATATTATGGAAGTTCAGGTGTTTATATAAGATCTGGCACTAACAATGTATATATATTGAGAAATATATTTAATACAAGCCATATCGTATCATCCGGTATTGATGCTGTTTTTGCAGTTTATTTCGAGTCGGGAAGTAAGCATACTTTTGTAATAGCCGACAATACTATAACTGGGGGTTTTAGAGACGGAATAGGTGGTGCTGGAAATTTCTGGAATGGTGGAGCAGTTGAAAATTCTGATGTAGCACGAAACATTATTGGTCCTGATTTTCGTGATGATGGGATAGAGATGGAAGGTAACAATATAAATGTAAGGATATATGGCAATAAAATTACAAGGACAGCCAATGGGGGAGAGGGT
>CAZVXQ010000062.1:0-4174 GCA_964630815.1 uncultured Candidatus Saccharibacteria bacterium
TACTATCAATGGTTATCTCGATGTGTTGGGTACGGGGACGAATTCGACGTCGACATTCGCTTCAAATTTGTGGATCAAAGGCTCAATTCAACAGAGTGGTTCAGCAAGTTCTACATTTGCTAATGGTATACAATTGACATCTGGCTGTTTTATGACTCCAAGTGGTACATGTCTTGCAAATGGTGCCGCTTCTGTTTCTGGTGGAGCTGCTGGGAAAATGGCTTTTTGGTCAGCCACAGATTCATTGTCAAATAATACAGATTTTTCTTGGGATAATACAAATATGAGATTAGGAGTTGGAACTTCTACGGCATATTCAAGAGTCTCGGTTTGGGGTTCTGGTACTGGCACAAATAGACTTTTTGAATTGACCAATAATGCATCAACTACTCTTATGGCTGTTCAGGAGAATGGAACGAGTTACTTTATTGGTAGTTTGGGTATAGGTACAACTTCTCCTTTTGGTAATTTAGCAATTGATGCTGGTGTAACAACGAATCGTTCGTTGGTTAATGTTACAGGTTCAATAAATGATTTCTTGCAATATGACATCAAGAATACATCTAGTGGTACAGGTGCTCAGGCAGGATATTCTGCAACAGCAGACAATGGTACGCAAACAACAAATTTTGCATGGATGGGTATTAATAATTCAAATTTCTATAATCCCCAAGCATATAACGTTGGTGGTGCATTAGATGTATCTTTTATGGGTTCAGGAAATGATATGTATCTTGCAAATGCTGTGGCAAACAAAAAGATGCATTTTATGACTGGAGGAACTGCAACAACTACAAATATTAGAATGACTATTGATGGTAATGGTAAAGTTGGTATTGGTTCCACTTCTCCAAATTATGCTCTGGACGTAAATGGAGATGTTAATGTTGCAACGGGCAAATGTTTTAGAGTAGATGGAGTATGTATTGGATACATAGTAAAACTCGTTTCAATATTCTCTACATCTACACCTGGAAGTAATAACTCTATTGTAACAACAGGTGCCCAAAACTCCAGTCCGTCATTCTCTGGCAATACTCTTACTCTTCCAAATAATACTTCTTATTATGTTGTGGAAATATGGGGAGGTGGAGGTGGTGGAGGTGCTTCGTCAACCGCGGCAACCGATGCTACAGCCGGTGGTAGTAGTTGTTTTGGAGCAAATGCAACAGCTTGTACAAATGCCTTTGGTACAGCAGGTGGTGGAGGAGCTGGTATGGATGCTGCTGCTGGTGGTAGAGGTATAGGAGGAGTAGCTACAGAAATAAGTAGTGATATTTTTGGAATCGATGGGTATCCAGGTGCCCCTGGTTCTGCTACTGCTCAGGGAGGTTTTGGTGGAGATTCTCCTCGTGGAGGTACAGGTGGTGTGGGAACTACAACAGCAACTCGTAGAGGATTTGCAGGTAATTCACCGGGTGGTGGAGGTGCTGGTGGTAGAGGAAGTGCAACAGTAAATGGCGCAGGAGGTGGTGGAGGAGCATACATTCAAGTGGTTTCAACCACAACAGCTACTCGCTATTATACTGTTGGTGCTGGAGGATCGCCAGCAATGATTGCAAGTACTTGCGGAGAGACCACAAGTGGTTGTGGAGGCGCTGGAGCAAGTGGTGGTCTCGTAATAAGCGTATACGCTACATCTTCACCAAATGCGGCTGGTAACGACTATGCCGAAATGTTTCCTGTAAGTAATTCACTAATTGGACCTGGGGATATCGTCTCGGTAGATGCGGGTATACCAGTCTCTATGAAATATGCTGAAGAGGGTGATCAGGCATTGGCTGGTGTCGTAGCTACACAACCTGGACAAATATTGGGTGATGAAAAAGCGATCGATCAGCGTCCTATCGCATTGTCTGGTCGCGTTCCAGTCAAAGTAAATCTCGAAGGAGGACCTATTCGTGGAGGTGATCGTATTGCCGTTTCGAGCGTGAGAGGTGTTGGAAAGAAGGCTCAACCGATGGAAGCTTCTGTTGGTATTGCGCTTGAATCATTTGAAAATGATGAACAGGGCACAGTTATGATGTTTGTGAATATTCAACAAGGATACTCTGTAAAAGATATTGGTGAAGAATTGTTGAAAACACCAAAAGATCCAGATTCTTATGATTTCGTTGCAAATCTTTTGAAGGTAATAGGTTCTAGATATTCAGGTACGAGTACACCTCTTACTGCATTTGTTGCTTCGACATCTTCAAATGAGGATATCCAAGAGTCTGCGGATTATACTGATGCAGGAACTTTGAATAATTCAGAATATTTTGCAGTTGATGATATAAATTCTTATGAAAAAGGCATGATTGTCTCAGCTCACAAGAATAATGTGTCAAAAGTAGATAAAAGTGGTATTGCTTACGATGGAAATATTATTGGTGTTGTCAGTACTTCGTCAAATGTTATTACTGGTAATAAAACAGTTGATAGCGTTGTTGTTGGTAGAAGTGGTAGAAGTATTGTTTTGGTTTCTCTTGCAAATGGACTAATAAAGAAAGGTGATAGGATCACTTCATCATCAGAAGCTGGAGTTGGCATGAAAGCAAATAGACCAGGTTATATTATTGGTAGGGCATTGAGCGACTTTGAACCAAGTCAGAATACCCAATGTGATCTTGGTATCGATCAGACAAGTTCGAGCGGTATATCAAGTTTAGAGCCTGAAAGTAATATATCAACGTCAACACTAAATAATAATTGCAAAGGACAAGTTCTTATTGATATCAATATCGGTTTTGATATGGGAATCGGTAATGTAATCCAAGAAATTAATGACGGCGCAACTGACATTGAAAATGCCATAGCAGATCTTGCGAATACTGCATATGCAGATGGAGCAAAATTGGTGCAAATTTTTGCAAAAAAGATAATATCGCAAGTTGCTGTAATAAAAGATCTTTTTGTTGGAACATTATCTTTGCTTCCTGATGGCGATGTTAGATTGCCACAAGGAGTAAATCAAATTACCGGTACAAATATATTCCCAGCAAATGCTCTATCTATAATTGTTAATAATGTCAAAATAGCATCAAGTTCAAAAATTTTCATTACTCCAAAAACCGAGCTTGAAGCACCGCTTGTAGTAAGTAGAATAGAGGACGGTAAGGGTTTTGTTATTTCTACCAAAGTTTCACCAGACAGAAATGTAGAATTTGACTGGATGATAATCAATACTTACGGATCTGCTTTGCAGAATACTGCAACCGTTTTGGAAAGTGCAAAAATTTTGTCCACAAGTACAATAGAAGCCACCCCTCTTCCTACACCAAGTGCCACATCAACACCAGAGATAATACCAACACCTGATCCAGCCGTATTAACACCAACACCTTCTCCAAGTCCTGATCCTGTTGATTTGGCAAGTTCGACTCCTATATTTGTCCCAACTCCTACTCCTGAACAAAACCCAATAGCCTCATCAACTCCTATTGCAAGTACTACTCCGTCTACTCCTGATACTTCACTAGAGGCAACTCCCACTCCAACGGCCAGTGCGACTCCAATTCCAGATTCTGTAACTCCAACTCCATCACCTATACCTGATCAGATTTCTGAACAAAATATTGTACCTGAGTCACCACAGGAGACGGTTGTAGCACCAGAGAGTCCTGCTCAATTAAATACTGCATCAAGTGAAATATAAAATGACCTGGATAAATAATAAGACAAAAATAGATTTGAAATATATTTTGTTTGGGGCAATTTTGCTTGCAATTTTTCAATCTATATTGCCACTTCGTGCAGATCAATATAGTTCTACAAATTTTATTATTGATGATCCTGTTATTGAACCAAGTCATTACTCATCTTCATCTGGCTTCAAACTTACGAGTGTATTGTCACAGATTGCGATAGGTACTAGTACATCATCTGGTTTTGGACTTAATGCTGGATTTTTGTATTATCCAGTTGCAAATTCACCAGTAGTTTCGGCTTCTGCTCAAGATAGTCAAGTGTTATTGAGTTGGAATGCTCCAACCACATTTTTGGGTTGGACGGTCAATGGTTATGAAGTTGGTCACGGAATTCAAACGGGTGGGCCATATACGTACACTTCTACTGTTGGAAATATTACAAATGCAACGGTGAATGGTCTCAATAATGGTACAACATATTATTTTATTGTTCGTGTAAAAGATTATTTTGGTAATATTATTGCAACTTCGACAGAGGTATTTTC
>CAZVXQ010000063.1:0-4164 GCA_964630815.1 uncultured Candidatus Saccharibacteria bacterium
TTCATAGAGATCGCTGATTTCTCTGGTAGTGCCGAAGCAGTGGTATTCCCAAGAACTTACAAAGAAAATAAAGATCTAATAGTTGCAGACAAATGTTTGGCGATCAAAGCAAAGTTAAATACTAGAAACAATGAAAAAGGTTTTGTAATTGAGAGAGTGAAAGGGTTGTAACGATTCTTTTGTAAAATATTTAACAAAAAAACCAAGCTTTATGCTTGGTTTTTTTGTTTTTGCCTCGTTTGGTAACAAACGGCGAAACTTGTCATTAGCACCATTATAGCAAATTACATTAATAAAAGTCAAGTAAAATATCAACACCATTTCATTGTTAGCCGGCGAGGAGAATCGGACTCCCGAGGCAAAAATGACAAATTCCGCCTCGATACCAAACCACCGGCACATACGATCCGACAATCCTATCAAACAAAGATAAAATCCTGATAAAATAATTATAAATAAACAATAAAATACTTATCAAAGACATGACAAACTACCCCTTTGCATAAGCCAACAAATACTAGTAAACTAAGACATTATGGACCAAAATAATAAAGAAAAATTAGAGCATATTAGACACACCCTCGCACATTTATTGGCTGCAGCAGTACTTGAGACTTACCCTGACACCAAACCAACTATTGGTCCTACAGTCGACAATGGTTTCTACTATGATTTTGAATTTGCTTCTCCTATCACTGCCGAAAACCTCAAAGATTTAGAAAAGAAAATGCGCAAACTTTTGCCATCATGGAAAGAAATGACAGGCAAAGAGGTTGGTCAGGACGAAGCCAAAAAAATCTTTTCAAACAATCCATATAAGCTGGAATTAATTGATGAAATAGTCAATAAAGGAGAAAAAGTAACTCTTTACACAGCCGGCAACTTTACCGATCTCTGCCGTGGTGGTCACAGTGATAATCCAGCAAAAGACATAGACCCGGAGTCATTCAAACTTTCCCGTATTGCAGGAGCATATTGGCGAGGCAATGAAAATAACAAAATGTTAACTCGTATTTACGGCTTAGCTTTTGCTTCAAAAGAAGAGTTAGTCAAATACGAAGAGATGATAAAAGAAGCCGAAAAGAGAGATCATCGCAAACTCGGCAAAGAGATGGATATTTTCGAATTTGATGATCAGGTTGGACCAGGACTTCCCCTATGGCTACCAAATGGTGGTGCAATGATCGAAGAATTGGAGAAGCTTGCAAAAGAAACTGAATTCAAAATGAACTATGTTCGAGTTCGCACACCTCACATTGCAAAAGATTCTTTATATCTTCGCAGTGGACACTTACCATATTATGAAGAGAGCATGTTCCCTCCAATGGAATATGAGAGTGGCAAATACTACCTAAAAGCAATGAACTGCCCTCATCATCACAAAATCTTCGGCTCGAGGATGAGAAGTTATCGTGATCTACCATTGCGCTTGGCTGAATACGGCACATGTTATCGTCATGAGAAAAGTGGCGAGCTATTTGGACTAATGCGTGTTCGTACTATGCAGATGAATGATGCTCATATTTATTGTACCGAAGAGCAATTTGCACAAGAATTTCGAGCAGTCAATGAAATGTACATCAAATACTTCAAAATATTTGGAGTAGAAAAATATGTTATGCGTTTTTCAACCCACGACCCAAAGCGCCTTGGAGACAAATTCGTCAACGAACCAGAGCTATGGAAGAAGACGGAAGACATGGTCCGCAATGTTCTAATTGATTCCAAAATTCCATACATAGAAGTTCCGAACGAGGCAGCCTTTTATGGCCCAAAGATCGATGTTCAAGTTTGGAGTGCGATAGGTCGAGAGTTTACCCTTGCAACAAATCAAGTCGACTTCGCAGTTCCAAAACGTTTTGACCTAGTCTACACCGATCGAGACGGCACAGCAAAGACTCCTCTCTGTATTCATCGAGCACCGCTTGGTACGCATGAGAGATTCCTCGGTTTCCTAATCGAGCATTATGGCGGCAATTTCCCACTTTGGCTTGCCCCAGTACAGGTCAAAGTTATCCCGATTGGCGAAGCTCATATAGCTAGCGCAGAAAAAATTCATAGCATGCTTCGTGATAATATGATCCGTTCAGAATTGGATATATCAAATGACGGTTTTGGCAAAAAAGTTCGCAATGCAAAAAACGCCAAGATTCCATATTTCATTATTATCGGAGACAAAGATATGCAAGCAGACAAAGTCACTCTAGAAAATCGTGATCGAGGTCAAGTTGGTCAGTTGAGTAGAGAGGAGGTGTTGGGTCAGCTTGTCAATGAAATAAAAGAAAGAAGGTAAAAATAAGGTTAAAGGTAAGAGGTAAAACATAAATCCGCTGATTAATCAGCGGATTTTTGTTTTATTATTTTCTATCCCGTCACAAACATTTTATTTGTCTGCTCACACCCGTCTTGTTTTAAATCTTTTTATTGTTAAATAATAGATACATCACTGTGAAGAATAGGATTAGAATAATAATAATTGCAACCCATCCCCAAGGAACATTATTTAGAGATAGAAGTGAAACAGCAGACTGATTTGAATTCTGAGTTTTATCTGTTGATTCAAGATTTATAACCGGTTTAGAATTATCGACTGGAGTCACCGTCTTCGTTTCTGATTTGACTGAAGCTTTTGCTACAACAGGTTTTGCTGTAACCTTAGCAACTTTTGATGAAGAAATTGTAATAGCATTACTACATGCCTTTGTAACAGTTCTACCGTCGGCAGATGTAACTGTAACGATAGCACTCTTTGAACCTGGTGTTCCATAATATTTAATCACTGAACTTTGAGAGCCAGACAAACCTTCTGAACCAGTCCATGAATATGTAAGAGGTCCAACCGCATTTGCCACTTCTGCAGTCCAAGTTATTGGTTGATCAACTTTTGCATTTGTAGGATCTACAAAACAACCGATGTCTAGATTATAATTTGCACTGAGATAAACTGGTCTTGTATATGCACCAGCATATACAGTCTGATAATTGACCGGATATGGATAAGTAATAGTTACAGGATTACAATTTACAGTAATAGTATGACCACCAGAAGTGATGTTTACTGAAGCATATTTTGTACCAGTTGTTGAATAATTGAAATATGCATCTTTGTATGAACTATTAAGACCATCAGTACCAGTCCAGGAATAAGAGTAATAACCATTACCACCAGATGGATTTGCACTCCAGATAACGTTAGCAACACCAGAACTATTGTTATAGTTTACTTTAGCAGAACAAGATGAAACCAAGTTTGCTTGATTGTAAACAACAGTAGGTTGTACGACTACAGGTTGCTGAACAACGACTGGCTGAGTGACATATATAGGCTGAGAAACATAGACTGGTTGAGTATATATAGGTCTCACCATAGGTGTTGGTGAATAATAGTTTGTATCATAACCATATCTTGAGTATGAACTATAACCATTACTGTAATATCCGTAGTCATAACCAGCATTAGTGTTCGAAGGCATAGAAATAACAATGCCAAGCATTATTACCAATGCCATAAGAACGAATTTGAAATTGAATGTTTTATTCATATATGATTGGCATTTGCTTGTAATATCCGGCTCAATTGAGCCATATATCAAGACTATGCGCATTAAACTTATAACCACTATATTCTATACCATTTTAGGCTAAAAGTCAATAGCGGTGCCGATTTAGGGCCCACAAGTCAAAATATATGGTAATCTACTATTAGACACTATCGTCACATGAACAAATACCAAACCAATAAGCGGATACTCACGGTACTGATCGGCGAGCTTCAAACGTTCACCGTGGAATCACTGACCAAGAGATTTAACGAGAAGGTTCGCGGTTGCAGACTGATAAGTGGTCATCAAACAGTCCACAATTTCCTCGAAGAGTTCCGTGAACATCGAATTTTACGGAGAAGAGGTAATGTCTGGTCATCGATCAATACCTGACCGTCATTTTCCTCATTCACAAGGTCACCTCGATGTGACCTTGTTTCTTTATTGTTAAATAAAAAATATTATATCTTGAAACTTACTTACTAGTAAAAGTTCAGGCCCTACCCCCGCTGTTCCAACTGCACCTCCTTCGATGCCTTGCGATAATTGCAATAATCACAGTCTTTGGCTGGCTTTGGTGGTTTTTCTAATAGCAAGCATTTTTTGAGATCAGACAGTGCTT
>CAZVXQ010000064.1:0-4127 GCA_964630815.1 uncultured Candidatus Saccharibacteria bacterium
TCACAACATAAGACTTATTGAACCAGGCCCGGATTTCTTTGATTGCAAATATACTCTTCACGGAGACAATCCGAAGCTAAATGTAAATGCTATTTCTACACAAAATGATGTTGATTTCCGCTTATCGCGAAAATATTATGAAATAAGAGGAAATGTTTATAGGTGCAACTCCGGCACCTGCACAAGAGCAGATAATGACGGCACATATAATAGAAGCATTACAGTAACTGCAGTAGGCACAGGAAGAAGTGACACTTCTAAAGTCGGTGATACTCCAGATTATAGAATAACGAGATTAACAGATCGCGCAGATGCTTACAGCGTAAGAGTCTCGGGGCTTAGAGCTGGAGAAAGCGTAGTCGGAGGAAATCCTCAAAATGTAAATATTAACTGCGCAAATGAAGTTCACGATATTTTTATCCGTCCAGCCGGAGCTACTGACTTCTCTATCTCAGGATCTGTTTATGTAAATACAAACGGCGTAGACGGAATCCAAAAAACAGCTTCGGGCACTACCCCAGCTGATGAAATCTATGACGGTGGCGGAACGGTGCAAATAAGAAGATGTGCCAACCTAGCATGCACTTCCAGCAATAATACAAGTAGAACTGATACTCTTGGAATAAGCGGCGGATATCAAATTGACAATAATCCTCTTGACGGCACAGGATTAGACTTTAGAGTTAGACTTCTTGCAGGGACGCTGGCTGATGGATATACAATTAATGGCACACCGGGAAATGACAGAGCGGTAAATAATCCTACTGGGGATGTAGGCAACATCAACTTCTTACTAGATGCTCCTGGCAACACATATTCAATTGCTGGTGGAGTCTACATAGATACTGATCCTCCTGAAGGAAGAAAAGCAGACTCAGAAGATTATGCAGCAGCTTCAGGAACTGAAAGGATTACAATTACTGGACTAGACGCCGGAAATTCCAGCGTCAATAAAACCATTACGCCAACTGCATCAGGATTTAAAACATCCGGTCTTCCTCCTGGAAGATATCAAGTAGACTTTAGCGGTCCAAACGGAAGAGGGGCTGATTGGATAGTCACTTACCCATCAGGAACAGCTCCTTACAGAATGGCTACTATAACACTAGGACCATCCTGTAATGACAGTGCTACAGATCAAGACGGAGTGGCATTATGCGAATCTAGCGGAGGAACTAAAACGGGTAATGTTACAAATGTAGATTTTGGAATAAAACAGCAAACAGATCAAGCATGGTACCAATCTATCGGCGGAGATATTAGAGTTGATAAGGATAATTTTAGAAATGAAATCCCCGCAGGGGCTGCAAATATATGTCCGACGAATAGCACTAGACCATACTTCTCTACCAATTCGCTTACAAATACTATGTCTGAAGGAATAATATTCACAGGCACCAACCCTGATCTCGCTAGAGTTGGTCAAAGTAACACAAAATCCTCCCCCAATGGATGGCTCGTTACTGGAAACAAATTTACTCCTTTTAAACCGGGCGTAATCAGAACTTCATATTCATTCGTTTCAAATGCAATCAAAAAAGGAAGGATCACAAAATATAAAGTGTTTTACAGCGATCCAAATCAACCAAACAGAGCCTGTGAACAAGCAAATAGTTCAGACTGTAATTTGAGAACCGATCTACAAAATGGAGTTTTCCAAACAAATCAAAAAGTAACAATTCAGGGAACTGGTACTCCTGAATCCTACACTTTCCCAGCAAATGGAGACTTTGTAATCTTAATAGATGACGACTTGAGAATAGAAAGTAATATTATAGTACCAGCAGGATCAACTGCTACATTTATCGTCTCTGGAAATATTTCAGTTAGCCCGACAGTTACCAGAATTGATGGTATTTATTCTACTGATAAAAGTTTCATAACCGAAGGAAGAAGCTCAGGAGCTGATACACCATTAACTATCAATGGTAATATTATCGCAAACGCGGGATTAAATTCTGGAAGCATTTTTGATCAAAGAAGAGATTTGGGAGATGCGCAAAATGCAATTTGCCCTGCTGTTAGAATAATTTCCAGACCAGACTTTATACTTAACGGACCTGAACTCCTTAGGAATACTAATTATGTATATCAGGAAGTTGCACCAGGAGCAGTTGATAGCGGATCTCAAGGAGGAGCAAGCTTTGATGATGTAACTCCAGAATGCGTACCTGAAAGTGACTCAGCATTTTGCGACAGAAAAGCTAAGAATTGTGGAGAAGTTTCAGGAAATGATAACTGCGGCAAATCAAGAACAGTCTCTAGTTGCGGATCCTGCACTTCCCCTCAAACATGCGGTGGAAGCGGAAGCGCAAATGTTTGCGGCACTACCTGTGTAGAGGAAACACAAGCACAATTCTGTGCAAGACGCGCTAAGAATTGCGGAACTGTGTCCGGTAACAATAATTGCGGAATACCTAAATCATACAACTGTGGCACTTGTACTTCTCCAAAAACCTGCGGCGGCGGAGGTGTCGCAAATGTTTGCGGACAGGCAGATGCAGGAGACGAGGGAGATACAGGAAGCACATTTAAATTTTACTGTCAGTATGGAGCTGTAAATAAACTCGGGAAAGTATCTAGTCGAGGATCCTGGAATTACTATTATGACTCAGGAAAATATTGCGATATTTATGGAGCTGGCTGCGCAATGACATCCTTATCTATGATAATGACATATTATGGAGATAAAATATTCACCCCCGATGTTACCTCAAGACAGGCTACAAACAACAAATACCCTACCAACTTAGGATGCGCATCACCTGGAACATTAACTTCTCAGCTAGAGGACACTGTAAGACCATGGCTTATGAGTAAAGGTTATGCAATGAATGCTTACAACATGGTGGAATGGAGCAATTTATCAGGTGGCGGCTATAGAGGAAGACTAGGAGATGGCACAAATAAGGCAAATTTAAGGCATCTTAAGGACGTCTACATAGACAATGGCTTTCTTATCTTAGGTGGCGCAGTAATTAGGTATGCTACGCAAACAGGACTCTCTTCCCCTCATGGGCACGCATTTGTTATAACTGATATTGATGTAGCAAACGAAACTATGACAATCTATGATCCAACTTATTGCCAAACAAATAATGATGCCTTAAGTGGCGGAAAACGCATAATCAAAGATTTAGATAAGATAGATGGAACACCAATCGGATGCTCAGGAAGCGGCAGTGGAAAAAGATGCGGTTGGATTCAACTTTTTGCAATTAAGAAAAAATAATGGATAATCAAATAGAACCTATGCCAGTTGTAGAAAATAAAAAACCAATAGATAAAAAGCTAGTTGGAATCTTATTGATCGTAGTGATTTTAACGGTTTCAATTATTTTAGCTTTGATATTTTTTATAAGAAGTGCTGGAAATTCTTCAAACAAAACCCCTTCCCCAACAATATCAGAACCTCAAACAGGAACAGGACTAGAAGAAAAAGCCGAAAATCCTGAGATTATGCTTCAAAATCGTGGATATAAACTTAGTAAATTAGGCGCTAAGCTTCCATATTCTGGCACCAACTTTTCACTTTCCTATGATCTAAATGAAGACGAATTTACTTTGTATATTAATCCTTCAGCTCAAAAAGAAGGAAACGATGAGCTAAATAATTATCTGAAAGAAAATGGAATTGAAAGCCTTTCCTGGATCACAAATTTAAAAAGAACAAATCAAAAATTCTAACCCATAATACTTCTTCAGGTTGACAAAACATATCCTCAAAAACTATACTTTTTAGAGTACTTTGATATTAGAGGGGATTATGATTTTTCCTCTATGTTAATTTCCTTGAGGTAGTTTCGAGCAATCGGAGCGACAAGGCGGAGTTTGATAAAGCTATGGTTCGTCCTAAACTTTATCAACAGCTTTTCCTATTTTTCTCAAGGGGAAAACGATAATCTTACTCGGTATCAAAGTCGTATTTATTTTTTAATTATCAAAAGAAAACCAAATACTGGTTTCCTGTTGCCTCGATTCTCCTCTTTTTGGTAAAATTACACATGCGCCGAGATAGCTCAGCGGTAGAGCAGCTGTTTTGTAAACAGCAGGTCTGGGGTCCGAATCCCCATCTCGGCTCAGCAACATATAGCAAGCTGGGTTCGCGTAGCGGCAATCGCCTCTGG
>CAZVXQ010000065.1:0-4102 GCA_964630815.1 uncultured Candidatus Saccharibacteria bacterium
AAGCAGCACATGACGCTTTTCATCGATAGTTCCATCCGCAAGAAGATACTTAATATACTTTTTAACATTTAGGTCTTTCTGTTCGAGATCTGTATATTCCATAGAACGACCCATGACATCACAATTGAAGCGATGAATTCTATCTACTTCCGATTCGAACTGACCACGTACACCCAAATCATCGATGCTCAATTTGTCCACCAGATCTCTTAGTTGTTGTATGAGACTATCTTCACGGATGTAGAGCATCTTGCACCAAGAATCTTTTGCACGTGTGCAACCATAGTAAACATATCTAGCGAAAGAACCATCTTTAAGCTTTTTGAACTTTTCCTCTGCGGAAACATTTGACCCGCAAAGTCCGCATTTCATAAGTCTTGTGTACGCAAAATTCTTTCTATAAATGAACTTCTGATGGCTTCTACTCAACGTAACTTTCTGAACGGCATCGAATAATCCCTTATATATTATTGGTGTGTGAATTCCTTTGTATCTTTTACCGCTACCTCTCGGGAATTCAAATTCACCGTAATAGAACGTGTTTGTCAGAATTCTTTGAACATTACTAAGACTGTAGTGCTTGTTACGAACAGACCTAAAATCTAACTCATACTGCAACCAATGTTTTATTTTTCGAGCACTCATTCCCTCGGATGCTTTCTCAAAGATTTGTTTGATAATTGGTGCACGTACAGGATCAATCTCGACATAGCCCCTTCTGTCTCTTCTCTGATTCGGTAAGTATCCTGTTGGTGTACATGTAGGCCACAAACCCATCTCACACTTAGTGCGAAGACCACGTTTTACATTAAGACTCTTGTTATCATTCTCGAGCTTTGCCTGTGACCCAAGAATCATCAAAAGAAACTTTTCGTTTGGTGAGTTTGTGAATATCTGATTACAGGTACGAATCTCAAGCAATGCATGTTTATCCATGAGATCCACAAGTCGTCCAAGATCACCCGCATTTCTGCTTAAACGATCAGGTTGCCATGTAAGGATGGCGTTATACTTTTTATCATTAATCTCCTCAATTATTTTATTAAATGCTGGACGTTGACCAGAATCCTTTGCAGAGTGAGCTTCCATTCGAATGGCTACGATTTGGAGATTATCTCGCTCAGCGATTGCTTTCATTTCTTTTATCTGCGAATCGATTGAAAGAGCTTGTCTTTCTTCTGTTTCCGTAGACTTTCTCGCATAGAGACAATACTTGATAAGGGGAAGCGGTTTATTTGTAGAGGTCGCGTCTTCCATAGACCTCTCGTTTATATTATTCATACAACCAAACCTTGGTTGAAACGCACTCAGTAGTCAACAAAAAAGAGCGACATGAATCGCTCTTTTTTGTACAACCTTTAGGTTTGTGGGTCACAGCTTTTCGTCAGGCTTGTGGGAACACAAAACTAACAGGTTGTCAATGCGGAGAGGGCGGGATTTGAACCCGCGAGGCCCTTGCGAGCCTGCCGCTTTTCGAGAGCGGTGCCTTCAACCACTCAGCCACCTCTCCTTGGTGTGAAGTCACATTAAAGTACCATAACTTCCCTGTTTTGACCAACGTACTCAATAATTTTTCTATAATCCGGCGAAAGATCATAAGTCAAAGCGTCTTCGATAGTCAGCCATTTCATCTCGTCACCCTCATTCAATGATAAATGTTCTCCGAAATAGTTTGCGTAAAATGTAAAAATAATTCCTGTTTCATTTTTATCGATTAGAGTGTAAGGTAGTTCATATATTTTACACACCTTGTCTAGTTTTAAATCCAATTCTTCGATTATTTCCCTCTTAAGACCGGTTTCTGGATTTTCCCCGTCTTCAATGCCACCCCCAAACAACCCCCATTTGAGAGGAAATCGCTTTGCGATTATTGAACGCTTCTGAAGCAAGATTTTATTGTCTTGTTTTAGAATCAAAACCGCAACATCTCTCTTTTTCATCATATCATTGTAGCACTTTGCCAATTTCATAAAAAGATAGTAGTATTTACATACCTTTATTCAAGGATGGCCCTATCGTCTAACGGTTAGGACATCGCCTTTTCAAGGCGGTAATCGGGGTTCGATTCCCCGTAGGGCTACCAATACAAAAATGAGCCACATTGTGGCCATTTTTGTTGGTAGACCTAAGCGAGCCAACTGCTTGGCTCGCGCCGGGAAATCGAACGGCGGAGCATATCTCGCCGAGCACGGCGAGACAGCGAGCCGGTGGCTAACCCGAGCGAGCGGGTAGCGAGCGAGAGGTGAAGCCGATTCCCCGTAGGGCTACTCGGTAATGTTTTTTCTGTGTATAATTAAACAATGAATGATCAAAAAGATTGGTCTGAATGGTATGATTTGACTAGATCGAAAAAACCAAATCAATTACTTGTAAAAGCGCTTTCGTATATAAATAAAACAGGAAAAGCTATCGATCTGGGCGGTGGAGCTCTGAGTGATACAAAATTTCTTTTACAGAAAGGATTTGATGTGACGGTCATCGATAGTAGTCCACTTTTGGAAAAAGAAGTTGCAGACATAAAAAGCGAACGATTGCATCCGATCGTTTCTTCTTTTGAAGATTTTCAATTTCCTAATGACGAATATATTCTAGCTTCTGCAATGCATTCTCTGTCATATTGTGATCCTAAACACTTTAATCGTGTGTTTAAAAATATAAAGGCATCATTGAAGAAAGACGGAATATTTTGTGGTCAGATGTATGATTCATATGATCAGTGGTCAAAAAGCCTCACAAGAGCATACCAAAGTTATGATGAGGCAATAAACTATCTTAAGGATCTTGATATTTTGTACTTTCAAGAAGAAGAAACAGAGCAAGGCCACACAAAGCATTGGCGTATTTTTAACTTTATAGCAAAAAAGTTATAGTAATTTATGCATTACTGTACAATTTTCTTCCTTTCCCATGCTATAATTAATTCGAATAGCTATGGAAGACGATTACGAGCCAATTACAATTCATCATTTTTTCTATTCCCTACTTGCATTTATTTTCGTTTGGGGTTCGCTTTGGGTTGGAACATCAGGGGTTAAGATTGCTCGATCTTGGCATGGAGAGTCTGGTCAAACCATCTTTTCTTTTGGTAATAATCTGACTCAAAAGAATCTTTCGGCCATAGCTGACTACAATCGAGATTTAGAACAGAGAAAACTATTAGCTCAGAGTACTCAAGTTCTAAATAATACTACTCCAGTTCCCACTCCAACATTGAAAATTATGATTGCTGGAGACTTGATGCTCGATCGTGGAGTTAGACTTATTGGTGAAAAATATGGTTATGATTCCCTATTTGCTACGGTCACACCGCTGTTCAAAACGGCTGACATTGTTGTTGTTAACCTGGAAGGTCCGATTACCTCAAATAAGTCCAAGACGGTCATCGGTAAGAACAAAACTGGTCCAGCAATGCAATTTACTTTCGATCCAAAGTCCACAAGTGCAATAGCTAATGCTGGTATCAATGTTGTTAGTTTGGCAAACAATCATACTGATAATTTTGGTCTTTCCGGTTTCCAAGAGACCAAAAAATGGCTTTCAGAAAATAACATTCAATGGTTTGGTGATTTTCGTAATTCTTCTTCTACCGAACTTACAATAACTAAGAATGGTATCAATGTTGCTTTTGTTGGCTATCATGCTTTTCAAAAAGGTTTTGATAGAGTGGTGGCAATGGTAAAAGATCTCGATAGTCAAGGTAATTTTGTAATTGTTATGCCTCATTGGGGTGAGGAATACGCTACAACCACGACTACTCTCATAAAAGCACAAGCTCGCGAATTGGTCGTAGCTGGCGCAGATGCAATCGTGGGTGCACATCCTCATGTAGTCCAAGAGAAAGTCTGGATGGGAGATGTGCCTGTTATTTATTCTCTAGGCAATTTGTTGTTCGATCAGTACTTTTCCAAGGATGTTATGAAGGGAAATATTGTTGAATTCAAACTAGTCAGGTCTGGAGGCAAAGTTTCAATAGATAAGTCAAATATTTACGAAACTTCCATAGCCTCAAAAAAGTGGATTGATCTCGATCCTTCCCCTGTGGATTTTTAGTTAAGTTTTTGGTAATGTAGTTTAGAGCACGCGCGGTTAGCTCAGTTGGTAG